>JBATHJ010000100.1:0-3783 GCA_049666625.1 Gammaproteobacteria bacterium
GGTTATTCGGTGTCATGGTCGGGCCAGTTCGAATTTATGCAACGCGCCATCGAACGTCTGACCACGGTGGTGCCGGTGACACTGGTGATTATTATTCTGTTGCTGTACATGAATTTTCGTAATCTTACCGAAGTCATGATTATCATGGGCACCTTGCCGATGGCGCTGGTCGGCGGTTTCTGGTTGCTGTACTTGCTCGATTACAACCTGTCGGTGGCCGTTGGTGTCGGCTTTATCGCGCTGTCGGGTGTGGCCGTTGAAATCGGTGTGGTGATGCTGGTGTATCTCAACCAGGCATTAGCGCAACATAAAGAACAGGCGACCCGTTCCGGAAAAGCACTCACGCGCGAAGTAATACGTTCAGCCGTGATTGATGGTGCGCTGCTGCGCGTGCGCCCGATCATGATGACCGTGGCAGCCATTATCGCCGGCCTGTTACCTATCATGCTCGGCAGCGGCACTGGTTCTGAAGTTATGCGCCGTATCGCCGCACCCATGGTCGGCGGCATGATTAGTGCTACCATCCTTACCCTGGTGGTCATACCTGCTGTGTTTTTACTCTGGAAACAGCGTAACTTGAACAGTCATTAAACTGAGGGCGCACACATGAACCATGTTGATCCTGTTTGTGGCATGACAGTAACCGATAGCAGTGAGCACCATTGCGTGCACAAACATGCGCACTACTATTTTTGCAGTGCGCATTGCCTCGGCAAGTTCAACACCAAGCCTGAACAGTATTTGCATAAAGACACGGCATCAACAGCCGGCTATTGCGCCGATGACAGCTGCGACATCGGTGCCAGCTTCTACACCTGCCCGATGCACCCCGAGATTAAACAGAACACCCCCGGCGCCTGCCCGAAATGCGGTATGGCACTTGAAGCCGCGGGCGAACCCGTCGCCACCACCCGCACTGAATACACCTGCCCGATGCACCCGGAAATCGTCCAGGACCATCCCGGCAACTGTCCTAAATGCGGCATGGCGCTTGAACCAAAAACGATTGCGCTCGAACAAAAGAATGAAGAACTGATCGACATGACACGACGGCTGTGGATCAGCAGCCTGCTCGCACTGCCGGTGTTCGTGCTTGCCATGCTGGCGGACATGGCGCCCGCGTTATTGCCCGAAGCATTGTCCATGCAGACAGTACAGTGGATCGAATTTGTACTCGCCACGCCGGTCGTGCTCTGGGGTGGCTGGCCGTTTTTCGTGCGCGCTGTGCATTCTGTTACCAGCTGGAACCTGAACATGTTCACCCTGATTGGCCTGGGGGTTTCAGTCGCATGGAGCTACAGTGTTGTTGCCCTGCTGCTACCCGGCGTATTTCCCGCCAGTATGAAAATGCACCACGGCCTGGTCGCGGTGTATTTTGAAGCCGCCGCGGTGATTACCGCACTGGTGCTGCTCGGCCAGGTACTCGAGTTGCGCGCGCGCAGCCAGACCAATACGGCGATAAGAATGCTGCTCAAACTGGCGCCCGATACTGCACGTATCGTGCGCGACGATGGCAGTGAAGAAGATGTCCCGTTACAACATGTCAAAGTCGGCGATCACTTGCGTATCCGGCCCGGCGAAAAAATCCCGGTTGACGGTAGCGTTACCGAGGGCAATAGCGCAGTTGATGAATCCATGATCAGCGGTGAATCTGTTCCGGTTGAAAAATTCAGCGGTGAACATGTGATCGGCGCCACTATCAACGGCACTGGCAGTTTATTAATGCGCGCGGAGAAAGTTGGATCTGATACTTTGCTTGCGCAAATCGTACACATGGTCAGCGAAGCCCAGCGTTCACGCGCACCCATCCAGAAACTGGCGGACACTGTCGCCGGGGTTTTTGTCCCTGCCGTGGTCAGCGTGGCACTGGTGGCTTTTATGGCCTGGTGGATTTGGGGCCCGGAACCACGCCTCGCACATGCGGTGATTAATGCGGTTGCGGTGTTGATCATCGCCTGCCCCTGCGCTCTCGGCCTTGCCACGCCGATGTCGATCATGGTCGGCACCGGCAAAGGTGCCAGCATGGGCGTGCTGATTAAAAATGCGGAAGCACTGGAAACCCTGGAAAAAGTCGATGTGCTGGTGGTCGATAAAACCGGCACCCTGACCGAAGGTAAACCGAAACTGGTGGCGCTGCATACTATCAATGCGTTTGATGAAACCGATGTACTGACACTGGTCGCCAGCCTTGAAAACGCCAGCGAACACCCGCTGGCACAGGCGATTGTCGACGGCGCCAAAGCACGCAACATCAGCCTTGTTACTGCCGATGATTTTGCATCTGTTACCGGCAAAGGCGTCACCGGCAAAGTGAATGAGCATATAGTCGCGCTGGGCAATGTTCAGCTATTTGAAAGTCTCGGCATTGACTCGGCGCATCTGCCAGAACAGGCTGAAACCGCTCGCGCCGAAGGCCAGACGGTGATGTTGATTGCGATAGATAACAGGGCCGCAGGCTTCATCAGTGTTGCTGACCCAATCAAGCAATCAACCCCGGAAGCGATTGCACAACTTCATAAAGCAGGCATCGAAGTCGTGATGTTGACCGGCGACAGTAAAACCACCGCGCTGGCGGTGGCGGCGCGGCTGGGCATTGACCGGGTTGAAGCCGAAGTACTGCCCGATGAAAAAGCCAGTATCGTCAAACAACTGCAGGCCGAAGGCAAAATAGTCGCCATGGCCGGCGACGGTATCAACGATGCACCCGCGCTGGCGCAGGCCCATGTCGGCATTGCCATGGGTACAGGCACTGATGTTGCCATGGAAAGCGCAGGCGTCACCCTGGTGAAAGGTGATTTGCGCGGCATTGTACGCGCGCGGCATCTCAGCCACGCCGTCATGAATAACATACGCCAAAACCTGTTTTTCGCCTTTGTTTATAACTCGCTCGGTGTGCCGGTTGCCGCCGGGGTATTGTATCCGGCGTTTGGCCTGTTACTATCGCCGATGATTGCGGCTGCAGCGATGAGTTTTAGTTCAGTATCCGTCATTGCTAATGCCTTGCGGCTTCGTCGTTTTAGTTCATAAAATGATCTTAAACATTAATTGTTATCTGAGGCCATGATGAAAATCCAATCGAGATTTTATATTGCAGTACTCACAACACTGGCGCTAATACCTAGCGCAAGTATCGCTCAACAAGGTGTCACTTTCCCTTCTGAAGACGGCCTGATGATCACTGCGGATATTTACGCTCCGCATACAAATGCACAGACACCATTCATTGTGTTATTTCACCAGGCCGGCTCAAGTCGTGGAGAGTATACTGAAATTGCACCACGGTTAAACGCGCTGGGGTTTAATGCGATAGCAGTAGACCAGCGCTCGGGAGATATATCACGTGGTATCGAAAATGAAACCGCAAAACGTGCGCATGATAAAGGACTCGACACACATTATAACCATGCCCTGCCCGACATGATTGCGGCACTTAAATATGCACGCCAGTATTTGACGAAAGGTAAAGTCATTGCATGGGGAAGCTCATATTCAGCAGCGCTGGTTTTAAAGCTGGCCGGCGAACAACCGAAACTGGCGGACGCGACAATTGCATTTTCACCCGGCGAATATTTTCCTGTGAGCGGTAAAACCTGGATACAGGATTCTGCAGTGAAAATTAAATCGCCGGTTTTCATTACCTCTGCAAAGCACGAAGCCGATGAATGGTCGGCAATTTTTACAGCCATCCCTGCCAAAGATAAAACCAGCTTTATTCCCGAGGGCGAAGGCAAACACGGTTCGCGTGCGTTATGGAAAAAATACCCTGATCATGATGCCTACTGG
>JBATHJ010000101.1:0-2498 GCA_049666625.1 Gammaproteobacteria bacterium
TAAGTCTCTTACTTTAATTATCTCTGTGCCCTCTGTGGCAAAAGTTTTTTCAAACAGCCTGCAAATTTGCATAAGCCATCACCAGCCACTTGCTGCCTTCGTATTCGAAATTGACTTCTACCCGTGCGTGCGCGCCGCCACCTTCGAGGTTGGTGACCACGCCTTCGCCGAATTTGCCGTGCATCACGCGCTGGCCAACGTGCAATCCGTTAAGGCTCGCCGGTTGCGCTGACTTCGGAGTATATAACGGTTGCGAAACACCGGGTTTTGCCCGCACTTCGTGCAACAGGTGATCGGGAATTTCACTGATAAATCTCGACGGTGTCGGGTACAGGTCCTGGCCGTAGAGGCGGCGATGTTCTGCCGAGGTCAGCACCAGTTGTTCGCGTGCGCGGGTGATGCCGACATAACACAGTCGGCGTTCTTCTTCGAGCTTGCCTTCTTCATCGAGTGAACGCTGGCTGGGGAACAGGCCTTCTTCGAGGCCGACGATGAATACCAGTGGGAATTCCAGGCCCTTGGCACTGTGCAAGGTCATTAACTGCACGCATTCTTCCCAGGCATCGGCCTGGCCTTCGCCGGCTTCGAGCGCGGCATGGGTGAGAAATGCAGTGAGCGTTGACATGTCCTGGTGTTCGAGTGGGTCGAATTCGAAACCGCGCGCGGCGGTCACCAGCTCTTCAAGGTTTTCTACCCGTGCCTGGGCTTTCTCGGATTTTTCCTTGCTGTAATAATCGATCAATCCGCTTTCGTGGATGACATGGCCCACCTGCTCGAACAGTTCGCTGCCATCGCTATCAGTATCGAGCTGATCTACCAGCTGGAGAAAACCGGCGAGCGCATTTGCCGCGCGTGTCGGCAATACCTTGTTATCGAACAGCGCATGCGAAGCTTCCCACAAGGTGTAATCATTCTGTTTAGCCAGCTCGCGAATTTTTTCCACGGTGCGATCGCCAATGCCGCGCGTTGGCGTATTCACCACGCGTTCGAACGAGGCGTCATCATTTCGGTTATTGATCAGCCGCAAATACGCCAGTGCATCTTTAATTTCTGCGCGTTCAAAGAAGCGCAATCCACCATAAACGCGATACGGAATGCCTTCGCTGACAAAACGCTCCTCGAACACACGCGACTGTGCATTGGATCGATAAAGAATGGCGATGTCAGAGCGCGGGTTGCCGTGTTCCATCCATTGCCGAACCCGGTCGAGTACAAAACGCGCTTCGTCGATTTCATTGAACGCGTTGTAAAAAACAATCTGTTCACCGTCGGCGCCACTGGTCCAGAGCTTTTTGCCCATGCGGTCGCTGTTGTTGTCGATCAGCGCATTGGCCGCGGCCAGGATGGTAGTGGTCGAACGGTAGTTCTGTTCAAGCCGTACCACTTCGCAACCGGGAAAATCTTTCTGGAACAGCTGAATGTTTTCGACACGCGCACCGCGCCAGGCATATATCGCCTGGTCATCATCACCGACGATGAATACCTTGCCGGTGGTACCGGCGAGTAAACGAATCAGTGCGTACTGTATGGTATTGGTGTCCTGGAATTCATCGACCAGGATATGCCTGAAGCGTTGCTGGTAATGTTTGAGCAGGGAGTCATTGTCGCGCAGCAGTTCCAGCGTGCGCAGTAACAGCTCGGCAAAATCGACCGCGCCGGCGCGTTCACAGGCGGTTTCGTAGGCGCTGTAAATACGCACCAGCTGCTGGTAGACCGGGTTGCGCGAAGTATCGACATGCTTCGGGCGCTGGCCTTCGTCTTTCCTGGCGTTGATGAATGACTGCGCCTGGCGCGGTGGCCAGCGGGCTTCATCCAGGTCCAGCGCCTTGAGCACGCGACGGATCATTCGGTATTGATCATCCGAATCCAGGATCTGGAATGTCTGCGGTAGTTTTGCTTCCTGCCAGTGCGAACGCAACAGGCGATGCGCCAGGCCGTGAAACGTGCCGACCCACATGCCCGAACTGGGCACACCCTGCAGTTTTTCCACGCGGTGGCGCATTTCTGCCGCCGCCTTGTTGGTGAATGTCACGGCGAACACGTTGAACGGCGATACGCCTTCTACCTGCGCCAGCCACGCGATGCGATGCACCAGCACGCGGGTTTTACCGCTGCCCGCCCCTGCCAGCACCAGCGCATGGCCGGGCGGCGCCGTCACTGCGGCGCGTTGCGCTTCATTAAGATCATCGAGAATATGTGAAACATCCATGGTCGACGAGTTTATCATCGACAGCTCGAACTGACCCGTCTGCATCAGAAACTGGCGCCGAGGGTGAGATACATACGGTCATCGCCGATTTCATCAAAGCCGTGTGCAAAGCCCACGCGCGCGGTCATCGGCACCAGGTAAAACAGGTTGAGGTCAGCGCTAAATTCAATGCCTGCACCGGTGTAATACTTCTCCGGCCGGCTAGTGTTATATGCCGCACCGCTGTCGATGAACAGGTTGCCGTACCATTGCATCAGTCCTACTGGTGGTGCCATGATGCCGCGCTCGA
>JBATHJ010000102.1:0-4503 GCA_049666625.1 Gammaproteobacteria bacterium
CGATTTCGTCGATATAGACAATGCCGGTCTGTGCTTTCTCGACATCATATTCGCATTTTTGTAACAGCTTCTGAATGATGTTTTCGACGTCTTCACCAACGTAACCGGCTTCGGTCAGGGTGGTGGCATCAGCAATCGTAAAGGGCACATTGAGTAAACGCGCCAGGGTTTCGGCGAGCAGGGTTTTACCCGATCCGGTGGGACCGATGAGCAGGATGTTGCTCTTGGATAATTCGATCTCGTCTTTTTTGTTTTTGACTTCGAGACGCTTGTAATGATTGTATACCGCCACTGCCAGCACGCGTTTTGCCCGCTCCTGCCCGATGACATAATCATTCAGAATGGCATTGATTTCTTGCGGTGTTGGCAGTTTGCGAATTGCCGAGGTGGACTCTTCCTCCATTTCTTCGCGGATAATGTCGTTACACAACTCGACACATTCATCGCAAACATAGACGGAAGGCCCGGCGATGAGTTTTTTGACCTCGTGCTGGCTCTTTCCGCAGAAGGAACAGTACAGAAGTTTTTCGTTTCCAGAATGGGGCTTGTCGTCGCTCATTAACGTTTCTCAGCTATCAGATCAGGCTACACCTTGCCAATTCGTGACAATTTTCGCAAGCGTGCGTTTTATAGACAACGCTCTCATATAAACAATAGCGTACGAGCACAATTTGAACAGAATTTTTCCAGATAAAATACCAATATTTTGTAATGTTTCACAAAAAAACAGTGCTTACTCACTGATTTGATAGCTATATGGTTAGGTTCGCTTGCTCAATACTTCGTCAATCAGGCCGTACTCTTTAGCGGTTTCGGCGCCCATGAAGTTATCACGCTCGGTATCCTGGCCAATTTTTTCGATTGACTGGCCGGTGTGGCCGGCAAGCAGCTGGTTGAGCTGCTCACGCACCTTGAGGATTTCGCGGGCGTGGATATCAATATCAGTGGCCTGGCCCTGGTAGCCGCCCAGCGGCTGGTGGATCATTACCCGTGAGTGTGGTAGTGCATAGCGCTTCTCTTTGGTGCCACCCGCCAGCAATATGGCGCCCATACTGGCTGCCTGGCCTATGCACAGGGTGCTGATATCGGGCTTGATGAACTGCATGGTGTCATAGATCGCAAGGCCAGCGGTGACTGAACCACCGGGCGAATTGATATACAGCGAGATATCTTTCTCCGGGTTCTCGGATTCGAGGAACAGCAGCTGCGCCACGATCAGGTTGGCCATGTGGTCCTCGATCGGGCCGACGATGAATATCACCCGCTCCTTGAGCAGACGCGAATATATATCGTAAGACCGCTCACCACGTGAAGTCTGCTCGACCACCATGGGGACCAGGTTGAGTGACTCGGCCTGGAGCCCGCCGACTGACTGGTTATCAAACCACTGATTTTTATGCTGCATATTATTATACCTGTAAGCCCGGAAAAGCCAGTAAATCAAGCACCTGGCTGTGTATTCATCACTTCGTCAAATGTTTTCTCAATGGCGCTGATCCTGGCCTGAGACTCGACCCAGTCTACCACCAGGTCTTCCATCACCAGGGTCTCGATGCCTCTGAGTAACTGCGGATTAGACTGATAATAGCGAACAACTTCAGCCGGGTCTTCATAATCCTTCGAAATAAGTTCAACCCGTTCGCGCACCTTGTCTGCATCCATCTTGATGCCCGAGAGCTTGATGACTTCAGCCAGGATCATGCCAAGTTGAACACGACGGCGCGCGTCGCCCATAAACTGATCAGCAGTCAGCTGACTGCCCGGCTGCTGTGCACTGGTCTGTTGTTTCAGGGTTTCGGCTTCCTGGCGCATGATGGCCTCTGGCACATCGACTGGATTGGCGGCCAGCAGCTTGTCCATGACATCATTCTTGACCTCTGCGCGGAGCCGGTTATTTAGCTCGCGCCCCATGTTCTCGCGGATATCCTGCCTGAGTTTTTCCAGTCCACCTTCATTGATACCGAAGGTTTTGGCAAATTCATCATCCAGCGCGGGGATTTCGGGTTCCTCGACCAGGTTAACTGTCACCGCAAACTCGGCCTCCTTGTTTTGCAAATCGGCCAGCTGGTAATCGGCCGGGAAAGTCACCTTGACCGTGGTATTACCGCCACTGGCCTGGCCCATAATCTGCTCCTCGAAACCAGGTATCATGCCGCCGGCGCCCAGCACCACGGGAATATCTTTGGCACTGCCGCCTTCGAACGCGACGCCATCGATGGTGCCGACAAAATCAACCGTCACCCGGTCGCCGTCCTGCGCCGCACGCTCTGCCTGTTTCCAGCTGGTACGCTGGCCGCGTAGCGTTTCCAGCATTTTGTCGACATCGGCATCCTGTACCGTGGCAGTGATTTTCTGGACTTCAAGCGCATCAATCGGCGCCAGTGTCAGCTCGGGATAGACTTCAAAAGTGGCAGTAAACTCTAGCGGCTGACCCGGCAATATCGCCTGGGCACTGATCTGTGGATTACCGGCAGGTCGCAGATTTTCCTGGGTGACGGCATCGCGGTAGCTGTTTTCCATGATTTCGCCGGCGACTTCCTGCAACACCTGCTGGCCATAGCGCTGTTTGACAACACTCAGGGGCACCTTGCCCGGGCGGAAACCGTCTACTTTTACTCTCCCCTGGAGAGATTTCAGCCGGTTTTCGACTTCTGTAGCAACTTTGTCGCCCGGAACCTGCACCGTCAGTTTGCGTTTCAGGCCTTCGCCTGCTTCCACCGATACTTGCATAACAACCTCAGTTAAATCTGTAAAGTATTGAATATATTAGATTCTGGTGCGAGTGGAGAGACTCGAACTCTCACGTCATAGACACTGGAACCTAAATCCAGCGCGTCTACCAATTCCGCCACACTCGCATTTTCAAGCCGGGCATATTAACAAAAATGCCACTCATAAGAGTGGCTATTTCTGGATAAATAAAACCGCTACAAATTGCACCGACCGTGCAATGCTGGCCCATTATGCACCACAAAAAACACCCATTACGAATTGCTGATCGTGGCGGTGTATAGACGAAGTAATCGCTTAAGAAAAGACCGGGAAACAGGTGCATTCCATGCACCTCGGATTTTGTCTGGTGGGCCCTCAGGGATTCGAACCCTGGACCAAGAGATTAAGAGTCTCCTGCTCTACCAACTGAGCTAAAGGCCCGAATATCGACGCAACAGCAGCTTGTAGCCAGTGCTAGCGTAATAGAAGGCACACATTAAATATGTATGTATGCCTGCTGGCGGCTGCGCAATGTCTGTTGATGCCCGCATGGGCAATCAAAACGTGTGTGCGCAAAGACACGCAAAGTGGGGTGAGTGATGGGACTTGAACCCACGACGACTGGAATCACACTCCAGGGCACTCCCAACTGAGCTACACCCACCATAATTGCAATATAAAACCGAGTTTTTGGTGCGCCCGGCAGGACTCGAACCTGCGACCCTCGGCTTAGCTTACCAACTACGCCTTTCGACGCCTCATATAGAGTTTGTGGTCTGGACTATCTCTTCACCATCTCAGGTGTCGCACGTATAGTCTCTACGGAACCCGTCGAAAATCAGCCGCCATTCTGACGTTTTTCATCTGATTGTTACGAGATGCTTCTACCCTCAACGTCACTGACTGCCCATATTCCAGCGGGTTCAGGTAATAACACTCATCTGTTTGCGGGCAATATATACAATAAAGATCAATTTCACTTTTATCGACCTGTTGCATATGGGTACCATTTTTATCCGCCCAACATGAGCGAAAATGCACCGTGATACTTCCCGT
Organism: Gammaproteobacteria bacterium; assembly: GCA_049666625.1. Classification (GTDB taxonomy): domain Bacteria; phylum Pseudomonadota; class Gammaproteobacteria; order SZUA-229; family SZUA-229; genus JASBSR01. The sequence goes on from JBATHJ010000102.1 coordinate 3,769, forward strand.
TTTATCCACAGATTTGTACTTTACCTGAACGCGTTTGAACATTTTGTCCTTGTACGCGACAAGATCAAACGGCGCGTGTTCAGTGACGGGATTTAACATTGTAAATCCCTGCTCGTACATATCGAGCTGAGCCTTCAAAACACCCAGGTCGCCCTTATATTTGGTGTGATGCATACCGAATGGTAGCGTCATACCATTGGAAGGGTCAACCAACGGTTTCCTCGGGATTGCCATCAGCCCAGTTAGTGCCTGGCTGTTAAGGTTTCCCCGATATAGTGCGATCCACTTTACAGGTTCTGTTTCCCTGTAAAGGCTCCTATTTGCACAGGTCATGTGCAACTTAAAGGCCGATGCTCTATCCAGCTGAGCTACGGGCGCATTTCCTGGTTATCAGCTTAGCTAATAACAAGATTTGGTCGAGGTAGAGAGATTACAAAATACCTCCATGTATTTTGCCCTGCGGGCCGCGCTTCGTGCGTTCTAATTTGCTCCTGGCAAATTAGTACTCCGGGCGTCCTGCCCTCCACCCTTCGGGCCGCGCTTCGCGCGTTCAAAATCGCTCCCGGCGATTTTGTCGAACTCTATCGTTCGAATATCTCTACTTAGTCCGATCAATGGATCTGCCATCTGCAAATCCATATTTATTTGGTCGGGGTAGAGAGATTCGAACTCCCGACATCCTGCTCCCAAAGCAGGCGCGCTACCAGACTGCGCTATACCCCGTAAATTTTTCAT
>JBATHJ010000103.1:0-3673 GCA_049666625.1 Gammaproteobacteria bacterium
GTGTATATCGTGGTGGAAAAACTCTCCGAAGTACGCCTGCTGGTTGAAGAAGCAAACCGCATGGGGCTTAAGCCCACCTTTGGTTTACGCGTACGCCTTGCCTCGGTCGGCACCGGCAACTGGCAGAACAGCGGTGGTGAAAAATCCAAGTTCGGCCTGTCATCAGAGCAGTCGATGGCGGTGATCGACTATTTGCGCGATATCGGCATGTTGTCCTGCCTCAAGCTGCTGCATGTTCACATGGGCTCACAAATTGCAGATATCGAAGCGATCCGCCGCGGTGCCACCGAGGCGGTGCGTTTTTATTGTGAGTTTGTGCGCCACGGCGCCGCGCTGGCAGTGCTTAATGTCGGCGGCGGTCTGGGGGTGGATTATGAAAGTACCTCCAGTCGCGGTACCTACTCGGTGAATTATGACCTTGCGCGCTATGCCAGCACCATAATCGAAACGGTTGCCAAAGTATGTGATGCCGTGGGTGTAGCGCATCCCGATATCATCACCGAGTGTGGCCGCGCCATGACTGCACACCACGCAGTGCTGGTGTGCAATGTGATCGAAGCCGAGACAGTCGATGAATCCGATCCGGTAACAGCGGTTACCCAGACCGACGATACCGAACGCCTGACGGCCGTGCTCGAACGCATAAAGGCCGGCGAGGCCGTGGGCCATAACGAAGCAGATGAAATCATGCGCCTGTTACAGATAGCCTTTGTCGAAGGCCGACTGTCAATGGAGCAACGCGCTTTTGCAGACCACTGTTATCGCCAGATACGGCGCGCTCAACAGCGCATCGAAGGCGACAAGGCATTTGCGAGTGATGAACATATGCCCCTGGTGGATAAATATTTCTGTAATTTTTCCGTGTTCCAGTCCTTGCCCGATGTCTGGGGGCTGGACCAGGTGTTCCCGATCCTGCCGTTGCAGCGCCTGAATGAACGCCCGACACGCGAAGCGGTATTGCAGGATTTAACCTGCGATTCCGATGGCCATATCGAATTTTATCCTTGCGCGGGAGAGATTCGCTCATCACTGCCGTTGCATGCCCTCAAGGCTGATGAAGAGTATTTATTGGGGTTTTTCCTGGTCGGTGCTTACCAGGAGATCCTCGGCGATATGCATAATTTGTTTGGTGACTCGCACGTGGTTAACGTCAAGCTGGATGATGACGCTGGCTACCGCCTGGCAGGAACCGAACGCGGCGATAGCACGCGTCAACTGCTAGAGTATGTGCACTATGACACCAGTAACCTGCTGGATGAACTGGAGCAACGCCTGGCTAACAGTATTAATGATGCCGCACTGCTCGATGTGTGCAAACGCGAGTTAAAGGCGGGCCTCGAAGGTTATTCCTATCACGAAAAATAATCAGTTGTGATTCATGCAGTTGCATACCCGCGATATGCAACTATCATCTAGTGAATATGATGCCGCAGGGATGCATACACCGCAGAGATATAGATGACTGATTCGAATCCGGAAAAACCCGTTATTCTCATTGTTGATGACTCAAAAGTCATTCGACTTGCTGCCAGAAAAATGATGGGCAAGGACTATGAAGTCGTTGAGGCGGCTGATGGCGTCGAAGGCTGGGAACAGATTGAGCAGAATGACGCCATATCGGTGGTATTTACCGATATGCAAATGCCGAATATGAACGGGCTTGAGTTGCTGGAAAAAGTGCGCGCCTCGAATGATGAGCGCATTGCAGCAATGCCAGTCATCATGATCACCGGCCAGGAAGACAACGCCGAAGCCAAGCAGCACGTGTTTGATATGGGCGTGACGGATTTTATTACCAAGCCGTTTGAGTCGCTTGACCTGATCAGCCGCGCCAAGTCCTATGCGCGACTCAATCGCAAGGTTGCCGAGCTCGAACAGCAAACCGGTCACGACAAGTTAACTGGCTTGTTCAACGCCAACAGCTTCAGTGAACACGGAGCCAAGGCATTTTCATTCGCGCAACGCCACAAGGTCAGTATCTCGGTGGCCATACTTGAAGTCGATAATTTTCAGAAAATATTTCTTACCCACGGCAAGGCTGTCGCACAACAGATTATTATAGAAGTCAGCAAGCGAATGGCTGAATCAATGCGCGCCGAAGACGTGGCCGCGCGCACCGGGGTCGCACGGTTTTCATTATTGCTGTCACTCACCAGTGTCGCTGATGTACAGCTGGTGGTGAGCCGAATTCGCGAATCCATTAACAAGCTGGTGTTTGCGACAGGCAAAGAAAAACTTCGCATCACCCTGGCAGCAGGCATTAGCAGTATCGAGCTCGATGCAGAGACTGATTTTGTCGGGCTGGTCGGGGAGGCGGAAAATGCGCTGGACAATGCCCTGAACAGCGAGACCGATAAAGTGATCACGCATGCTGTAGCGCAAGCCGCACCCGTGGAAGCTGCAGCAGAACCCGTAAAACCGCCAGAAGTAAGCCAGGCAGACATCGAACAGGCGCTGGGCCATATCCTCCACGGCAATTATCTTGATATACCCAAGGCGCACCTGCCCGCAGTGGTTGAACGCCTGACAGCATTCATGCAATATGTTGATAACCAGAACGGCAACCAGCACTCTGCATAAAGAGGTAACCAGCGCGCGACCATGTCAGACGAACCCGAAAGTCTCACGCCGCAACAGGCCTGGGACATTTGCCAGAAAGATTCGCGTGCATTACTGGTCGATATACGTTCCAGCATGGAATTCCTGTTTGTCGGCCATCCCAGGGGTGCGGTACACGTGCCCTGGATTGACGAACCTGACTGGGTGGTCAACCCGCACTTTGTCACTGATGTGCGCAAGCTCATGCTCGGTGGTGTCATCAATGCCGAAACCGGTAGCGCGCCGGTCATCCTGGTTTGCCGCAGCGGCAAGCGCTCGCGCGAAGCGTCAAAAGTTTTAACCGATGCCGGTATCCAGAATGTGTATCATATTGGCGAAGGTTTTGAAGGTGAGCTCGATGAAAGCCATCATCGCAGTGCGCTGGGGGGGTGGCGGTATCACAACCTCCCCTGGGAACAATGCTGAGTGCGGGAATGATTCAGCTGGCGCAATCCTGCGTTATTGATGGTTTCAAATATGCTCATTTACTGGCGTGTAAACTCCGCTATTTGAAACCATCAATGCCTTGTCTTGCACTCAGCTGAATCCTTCCTGAAGTTTCGGTGGTAGATCAGAAACAAAATCTACACCTTGTGACAGATTGGCGTTAGCGTTGAGAGATAACTAACTGAATCCAAAGTCAGGGTTTCGAAGAATTACACGTGCCCACGAGCCAGAGGGGCTTTAGTGAATAATCTCTACTTTAATTATTAATTACCTCGGTGTCCTCTGTGCGCTCTGTGGCAAATCTTTTAGGTGTTTAAAATGACTGACAAAAAAGTAAACAAGACTGACGCAGACTGGAAATCAGAACTCACCGAAGAACAGTACCGGGTTGCGCGCGAAGGTGGCACCGAGCGTGCATTTACAGGTGCGTATTACAATAATAAGGACACTGGCATGTATCACTGCGTATGTTGCGGTGAGCCCTTGTTCAGCTCGGATGAAAAATACGATTCAGGTTCCGGCTGGCCCAGTTTCTGGAAACCGGTAGAAGGCCATGCGCCGGAAGAAATCCGCGACACCAGCCACGGCATGGTACGGGTAGAAGTGCGTTGCCCGTCCTGTGATGCGC
>JBATHJ010000104.1:0-2648 GCA_049666625.1 Gammaproteobacteria bacterium
TAACCCAGCGCTCGCCAGTCGAAACGGCCACGCGAGCCGTGGCAGTCACGGCATTGCAGCGCATCGTCTGTCCCGGTAACCATGTGCGACAATGGAATGTACATTTCGGTCGGGGCAAAATCATACGCACCGCTATACGCCAGGCCGGTGATCTTCGACCCGGTCTGCAACGCTGTCTTCCAGTCGAACGCAGTCCAGAAACCCTGTTCGCCATGCACGTTGGGTACCAGGAAATAATTATGTTCAGTATCGTAAGGCTGCTTGCCGCGATGCACCTTGAACGGCCATATCTTTGCCGCCGGATCGTCGCGGCTGCCCAGCGGTGCGCTGAGTGCCGTGGCTTTTGCAGGATCGATTTTGTCGCCGACGATGTAGCGGGTTGAAGTAGTGTTATACCAGCGATATTCGGGCTGCACTTTCTTCGCCCAGGTGAAACGGCCCTTGATTTTCAGATAACGATGCGCATCGCTAATGTCCAGGTCCTGGCCTGCTTCCGACCAGTCCCAGCTCAGCTTGGTACCGGTGTCGGCGGACATATGCGGAATATGGCAGGTCTGGCAGGCCAGCCGTCGAGTATGTGCATTGAGGCGCGTATCACTGTGCGGTTTCGCGGCGTGGCAGTCGATGCATTCCACGCGGTTCGCGCTATCCACACTGACCGCCATGGAACGACCTTTGATCTGGTGATGCTCGGTACGATGACAATCAACGCAGTGCATATCATGCCTGCCCATGTGTACATCGATACGCTCGCCCGGAAACATCAGGGTGGCGTCCAGATCGCCGTGCTTGATGGCGTTGCCACCGCCGCCCGAAAAGTGACAACCGCCGCAGTTCTTACGCCGCGGCATGCCTACGCTGCGCGCAGCAAGATTCAAATCGACAGATTCGTCGGGTACGCCTGCTGCCTGGAACTTCTTCATGTAGGTGCCACTGTTGTCATGGCACACCAGGCAGTCGACTCTGGAAGCATCGTTAAAATCAAAAGTCTCGTCTTTCCAGCCGTAGCCGATGTGGCACATGGTGCAGGCCGGCCAGTTGGATTGCACGCCGATACAGAAATTATTGATCAGGTTACGCTTGCCGATGCGCACTGCAGCTTCGTGCCCGGGCACATTGATCTCCTCACCCTGCCAGTTCCAGTGCGTGGTCTGCATGACTTCACGGGCGGACGCGGGATGGCACGCGAGGCAGGCGCGGGTAACGCTGGGGCCGTCGGTTAACGGCGTGTTGAAGAAAAATGCGTGGTCGGTGTGGGCCGGATGATTCGGCATATTGTTCCAGGCGCTAGTGATTTGCTCATCATCTTGCTGCTGACTGCTGTCAATTGCTGACACTGCGAGCGCAGCGATAACAGCAAGCAGTGCAACCAGCACACGTAACGGCCTGAGAAGAACAGCAAGCGTGATCATAACCACACATCGTCATTTTGAAATAGATACAGCATGTATTAAATATTTCATGTATCAATCGGCGCTGCTTGATACATATCATGAAAGTGATTATTGCCTGATAATTTGTTGCTGAATCAAGCTGCTGGAGACTAATGTGAATCGTGAAACACGATAGAAAATGACACCGACCGGCTGCCGGTAATATCTATGCCAGTTGTGGCAATACACGCGAGATGTTGAGCCGTGGCTACTGGTGATCTTCGTCCGGTTAGATAGTCTGGCAGTAAACCGGGATTTCATACAACAGCACGCGCCATCAATAGATGACTGAAAAAATAGCCCCCATGCCCCAGTCCGGGCTGCCATCGTCAAGCCCGCGCAGGACATACCATTGCAGAGCTTCGTCGCGGCTTAATTTAAAATTCAGTAGCGCAGTCAGTTCTTTCTGGTTAGAAGCAGTGATAGTAGACGCTTCGCGAAAATAATAATCCAGGCCTGCACTCAGTTTTGGCGTGAGATGAAACATGCCGCCCGCCACAACCGACCAGACGTTCGCCAGATCAGTCCCCGGCAGATCGCCGCGAAATGTATACCCCAGCGCGGCATAGGGTGAAAACCTGTCACTGGATTTTAATAATGTCGCCAGTATCGAATAATCATTCTCGCCTGTGCCCAGCCCGCGGCTTTGATCTGCGGTTGCAAATTTTATTTTACCGGTGATATCCAGTGACACACTCGTAGCTGCTTCATTATCCAGCACATCCTTATACGTCATGCTTGCAATAATGTCGCCCAGGCCCTGCTCTGTAAGCCGTTCGCCGCTACCGATATCGATAAGCTGGCTGTCGCTACCGCCTGATAGTGTTGACCCTGCTGGTGCTGTCAAACGAAGCCAGGGAACGGTAATGCGAAAAATATACTTATCGGTTACGTATTTTCCAGTGACAGGCAGATACCATTCATGGATCGAAGTATCAGCGCCGAAATCACCGCTAATGTATTCCGTGCCAACAGACAGCTTAAAATAATCTGCAACCAGCGGCTGACTGAAAACAGCCAATGAAAACAGCGCAATTTTGATTAATCCGGACATGGCTGGACGCATTGACCCAAACGGCCTTTGCATGACCACAGGATTACCATGAGGCCTGCAGTGTTGATATGTAACTGGAATTCTGCAACTGAAGCTACACATGATATGCAACGCCCCTGCACGAACATCCGGTGGAAACGACCAACAGGGCTGTATTTTTA
>JBATHJ010000105.1:0-4422 GCA_049666625.1 Gammaproteobacteria bacterium
TGGTGGTTGATTCGCGTACCCCTGACTGGGTGAAAAAAGGCACGATACCAGGTGCAAAAAATCTTCCCTGGACCAAACTGAATCCAGCCAAGGGCGCAACCACCGAAGGCATTATCGCCATCCTGACAGATGAGTTTGGTGCCAAACTGAAAGCCGGCAAAGATGTGCTGGATGTGGACGAAGCTATTGCGAATGGTACGGTGTCAGACGTGATTGATTACAGCGCTGCCAAAACCCTGGCGATGTTCTGTAATGGCATGTGGTGTGGCCAGTCGCCGAACAATATCATGAACCTGCTGAAATTCGGTTACCCGGCTGACAAAATGAAGTGGTACCGTGGCGGCATGCAGGACTGGGAAATACTTGGACTAACGACTGTTCCCGGCAATTAAAAACCCTGCTCCGGCGGTGCTGCTGCCGGGTGCGATGTTAAAGGGGCTGCCTGTGCAGCCCTTTTTTTACGCGTGTGATATGAAGCTGCGCAGCTTATCCAGAATCACCGAGGGCTCCAGCCGTTTTGTGTAATCGCTGTCGACGAAGTGATAACGAATAAAGCCCGCCTGGTCAATGATATAGGTAGCGGGCACCGGCAGTTGAAACAGGGCATCGCCGTTGTGCGCAGGGATGTCAATTTCCCAGGCCTGGTAGAGCGGGCGCACGGCTTGCGGCAGGGTAAATACCAGCCCGAACTGTTTGGCGAGCTGGTTCCCGGTATCGCTGAGTACTTCAAAATCAAGCTTCAGGCTGTCTGTTTGTTGCTCGGATTTTTCTGGAATTTGTGGCGATATGGCAACAAGTTCGGCGCCAATGGCGCGAATTGCTGCCAGGTTTTGTGACAGCGCCCTGATTTCAAGGTTGCAGTAAGGGCACCATGCGCCCCGATAAAAACTGATCACCAGGTCACTTTTCGCGAGTAACTGGCGTGAAGATATGCGCTCTCCCCGGGCATTCTTAAGGCTGAATTCGGGGCAGCGGTCACCGGTTTTCAGTGCGCTTTGCTCGATGCCCAGTGCCGCAATTTTCTGCCCGGCCTGTTGCATGGTCTGCATAACCTCAGCAGACATTGTGGGCAGTAAATCTGACTGAAATTCGGCAATCATGTCGGTTAGTGAAGCGTGTACTGTGTCGGGAGAAGCGCTCATTGGGGTCACCTTGTCAGGTTAATATTATTATTTAGTCAGGCGTCTGACATAAATCTTCTCACATTAAGCGCGATGATTGCAAACGCATTAAAAAAGCCGTTAAGATGCGCGATATGCAGCTTAAATTCACAAAAATGCACGGTATTGGCAATGACTTTGTCGTCATCGATGCTGTTTCCCAGGATGTGGCCCTGACCACGACGCAAATTCGGCGCCTGGGCGACCGCCATTTTGGTGTTGGTTTCGACCAGTTATTGCTGGTTGAAGAAAGCACGCGCTCGGATGCGCAGTTCCGCTACCGTATTTACAATGCCGACGGCGGTGAAGTTGAGCAATGCGGCAACGGCGCACGCTGCTTCGCGAAGTTTGTGCACGAGACCGGTATGACGACCAGTCGTAACATCCCGGTGGAGACCGCACGCGGCCTGATTCGGCTGATCCTGGAAGATGATGGCCAGGTGACTGTCGACATGGGTATACCCGATTTCAAACCGGCATCGTTACCTTTTGTGGCTGAAAACACCGCGGATTACTACGATCTGATGGTGAATGGTGACAAATATGCTATAGGTGCAGTATCTATTGGCAATCCTCATGCGGTGTTGCTGGTAGATGCGGTTGATAAGGCGCCTGTGAGTACTCTGGGGCCGGCGATTGAAAGCCACACACGGTTCCCGAACCATGTGAATGCAGGCTTCATGGAAATTATCGACCGTTCGCATATCCGGCTGCGTGTTTTTGAGCGCGGCGTTGGTGAGACACTGGCGTGTGGCAGCGGCGCATGTGCCGCGGTGGCTGTCGGTATACACAACCGGTTACTCGATAACACGGTCGAGGTAGCACTTACCGGGGGTAATCTTGCAATTCGCTGGAGCGGTGAAGGGGCGTCACTCATGATGACAGGTCCGGCGGAAACAGTCTTTCAGGGGCAAATAGAACTGTGACAAAAACAACACAACAACAAAGCTTACAGCACTCACACGAAGACATGCTGGCAGACGAACTCCAGCTCATCAGTTTACTAAAACAGCATCCCGACATTTTGTTGCGGCATCCAAAGCTGTTACATGATCTTGAAATACCACACCCCACCGATGGCGCGGTTTCGCTTATCGAGCGCCAGGTGTTCATGTTGCGCGACAAGCTGAAGGCACACGAAAAACGTTTGCGCGCACTGATGGACATTGCGCGTGATAATGAACGTCTTGCCAACAGCCGACACCGCATCGCGGTCAACCTGCTGGGGGCGCATGATTTAAATGATGTGATCAGCAGTGTGGTAGATGAACTGGGCAATGAACTCAAGGCTGATTTTGTCGCGGTACGCCTGTTCAGCGATGACGAACAATTGCTGGCGCACAAGCACGAGCTGTTTATCTCCCGCAAAGACGAAGCACTGGCCTCTTTTGCAACCATGCTGAAACACCACAACCCGGTATGTGGGCGCAGCACGGCAGAACAAAAAGCATTCCTGTTTTCAAAGGATGCCGACAGTATCGCCTCGGCCGCAGTGATACCGCTGGTGGCCGGTGCCGACCTCGGACTGCTGGGCCTGGGCGGACGCGAAGCAGGGCGCTTTACCAGCACCATGGGCACAGAATTCCTCACCCAGATCGGCGAGATTGTCAGCGCTGCGCTGGCGGTTCATCTCGAACGCTGATGTCCTGTCAGGCCGACCTGGCACGCTTTTACGACTATCTGCGGTCTGAAAAACGCTATTCGAAACATACGCTTGCAGCCTATCAGCGTGATCTGACCGCGCTCAGCGGATTTTGCGGCGAATTAACACGCTGGACGGATATCGACCAGAAAAAGGTCAGGGCATTTGTCGCCAGCCAGCACCGCAAGGGGCTCTCGGGCAAATCGCTGCAACGCCAGTTATCGGCCATTCGTAGCCTGTTCAAATATCTCTGCCGACACCAGCTGGCCACGGGCAACCCGGCGCAGGGCGTACCGGCGCCGAAATCCAGCCGGCGCCTGCCGAACACGCTCAATGTCGACGAACTCAGTCGTCTGCTGGATATCAAATCAGACGCGCCGCTGGCACGACGCGATGTCGCCATGATGGAGTTGCTGTACGGCTGTGGCCTGCGCCTGGCCGAACTCAGCAGTCTGAATCTGCAGGACATCGACTGGCAGCAGGGCGTGCTGACGGTCACCGGCAAGGGCCGGAAACAACGCCGAATCCCGTTTGGCAAAAAAGCACATAGCGCGCTGAAAAGCTGGTTGCAGCAACGCAATTTGCTGCTCAAACACGATGAGGCTGCGGTATTTATCAGCCAGCGCGGCAGCCGCATCAGCCACACCAGTATTGCGCAGCGCCTGAAAAAATGGGCGCTGGAGCAGGGCATTGAAAGCCACGTGCATCCGCACAAACTGCGGCATTCGTTTGCCTCGCATATCCTGGAATCGAGCAGTGATTTGCGCGCAGTGCAGGAACTGCTCGGCCATGCCAATCTGAGTACTACCCAGATTTATACCCATCTAGATTTTCAGCATCTCGCCAGCGTTTACGACAAGGCCCACCCGCGCGCGCGCAAATCCTGACCCGGCTCAAGTCCACACATGCTGTGGCGCGTTAAGCTGCAGAAATCGTGTAAAATCAGCCGCCTGTGCTGGTAGTCAGCCAGACCCATAATCACGGAGTTACAGGTGGAAACATTTCACGGCACAACCATCATTACCGTGCGACGCAATGGCTCGGTAGTCGTCGGCGGTGACGGCCAGGTCACGCTGGGCAATACCATTATGAAAGCCAATGCCACCAAGGTGCGCAAGGTCTATCACGACAAGGTCATCGCCGGTTTCGCCGGTGCCACGGCAGATGCCTTCACTCTGCTCGAGCGTTTTGAAGGCATGCTAGAGCGTCACAGCGGCCAGTTGCGACGCGCCGCAGTAGAACTTGCAAAAGACTGGCGCACTGACCGCATGCTGCGACGACTCGAAGCCATGCTGATCGTGGTCGATAAAGAATCGTCATTGCTGATCTCGGGCACGGGTGACGTGATTGATACTGCAGATGACCTGATTGCAATCGGCTCCGGCGGGCCATATGCACAATCAGCTGCACGTGCCCTGTTTGATAACACTGATCTTTCAGCACGTGTCATTGTAGAAAAGAGCCTGGAGATTGCCGGTGAGATCTGTATCTATACCAACCAGTCACGCACCATTGAAGAAATTAGTTGAGACCCGTTGTTATGTCTGAAATGACACCCAGAGAAATCGTCCAGGAACTGGACAAGCACATCATCGGCCAGAAAGCAGCCAAGCGCGCAGT
>JBATHJ010000106.1:0-3127 GCA_049666625.1 Gammaproteobacteria bacterium
CATGGCGTATACCGTTAATATCAGGATTCGTAAGTATGAGTATGAAGTGGAGGGTAGTAGTGCCGTAACGGATAAAGAGATAATTTCGACAACCCTGGGCCTGGTGTTCTGATGCACACTAAATCAAAAAAACTTTGAAAGCCCGATCAAAAATGCGAGATAAGTATCGTCAAAATCAGAGCTGTCCTGGCCGGCTACTTCCGGCGCATCGAATTTATAATCGGTTTGTTTAAAGCTGATGTTATACAGGATATTTTCAGCAAACTGGTCCGTCCAGCCGATAGAATAACTGAGGCCGTCGGCATTACCAATTGCAGACTGCGTATCAATCGTTGTTACCCCTGTCGCTATTGCTGTACTTGCGCTTCTAAGTATTACTTCGCCATCCAGCTTTGCGTAGGCCAGGCTTAGAGATAATGAGCCTGATTTTTTAAAGTGATAACTGTAGATTGCGCCAACAAACGGTCCCTGCTCGATAATACTTATGACAGTTGTGCTGAATGACGGGACAGTTCCTACATCAATCTGGCCAGTGCCAGCACCTTCTGTTTCACCGCGGGTAAAACCTGCGAACAAGGTAATATTATCCAGTACGCTATATCCAAAAGTCAGGCCGATGTCATCCCTGCTAAACAATATCGCCTGGTTGTCGGGGCCGCCACTTCCACTGCTTGAATTATCTATCTGATAACTGTCTTTAATAGACTGGTCAAAATTTACTTTTACATAAAATGACTGATAGGCCGCGATAAGCGACCAGTCAATCGTGGTAAATTCAGGTTTAAAGGGCTTGCCACTAATCTTGAAATCTTCGTTTTTCCAGTTGTAGGCAACGCCGCCAACTATTGAGATTTTATCATCCGAGGCAAGTGCTGATTGCGAGATAGATAAAACAAAGCAGGCCAGGATAAAACGTTTGATTGCATGGTGCATACTTGAATCCTTATCCGTCTGGATAGATAGTGTCGGAGTGCAGCCGATTCAAACTATGGATCAGAATGATTGTTGGCCCCAGGTGCTTTCCATCGATTGATTATGACTTCGATGAACTATACACCCGCCCCATGATTATTGGCAAATGCGTTGATTAGATGGTTAGTGCCCGGCAGGAAGAGCCTTTGTTATTAGTTCATCAGGTTCAATTGCTCTCTACAATGTCATCAAGATAAAACCAGCGCTGGTTTTCGTAAACAAACCGACTGTGATTATGCGATTTATAGGCCTTGCCATTTACTTTGTAAGTGGTATTAAATTCAACGAGATCGCGCTCGCTGTTAACAATCTTCAATCGAATCCATTGCATTGTGGAATCCAGTTCGATGTGCTCCGGGCGCGTTGAGCTGTGCCATGTATCGAGCAGGTAGCGTTCATCTCTCATGGTATAAGCAGTATAGCGTGAGCGCATGAGTGCTTCGGCTGTGGGTGCAATTGCCGTGCCCCTGATATAGGGCTCACAACATTTCGACAGGGGTATTGCCGAACCGCAAGGGCAGGCAGTACTGGATGTTGTTTTTTTCGCAGGCATGCAGGACTTTACTTCAATACATCCGGAACAACATGCACGTTATGTCGATCATCGCCTAGCCAAATTTCATGATCCTGGATGCTGCACTGCAAGGTCATGCTGCGTTGAGCGAGCTGTGCGAGTGATGCACCTGTGTCACCGGGTAAGGCGATGATGTGCAGGTTGTCAAAACGGTTCAGCTTGCTGTTTATCTGTTTCCACCAGACCTGGGCGCTGCGCTGGTCATAGGTATAGATGTACACCTCGCGTGCACGCCCGCAGGCTTTGCGAAGTCGTTTCTCATCGGGCTGGCCAAGATTAATCCAGAGGTCGATTTCGTCGCCGGGCAGTTTCAGCCACAGGTCGGGTTCGTCACTCGAACTCAGGCCGCGAGTGAATGCCAGGTCATCATCGGCATGCAATGCAAACACCAGTAAACGTATCATCATACGTTCGATAGTTTCTGACGGGTGTTGTGCCAGTGTCAATGCATGATTGTGATAGTAGTTCCGGTCCATATCGGAAATTTGCAGATGGGCTTTGTATACGGTCGCTTTCAATGCCATGCTAGTGTCTCGATTTAATCATAGCGTTCCTTGTGTACGATATTTGGCAACGGACCAGAGCAGCAGTGCCATGAACATTAATGCCAACTGCCCCAGCACAAAATGCTGACTAGTGGTGTGTAACAATGGCACGGCGATACTGGCGACAGCCGCATTGACTGACATCTGGAAAAAACCCTGCATAGATGCAGCAGCGCCGCGGTTGTCCGGGAAACAGTCCAGCGCCAGTATGGTCATGGCCGGCATTAACATGGCGAGGCCGAATACATACATCACCAGTGGGCCGATAATCGTTAACACGCTCGCCTGCAGGTAACTCACCTGTAAAAGGTTGATCACGACGGCCAATGCCATGATACTGAAGCCGGTGATGATAATACGTCGTGGCAGCCAGCGGTGTGCGAGTCGGCTGGATACATAGGCGCCCAGCATCAGGCCGCCCACCATCGGGACAAACTCTTTACCAAAGTCGTTTGTGCCCAGGCCTAAAAAATCATAAATCACCGAGGGTGCACCGGCAATATATAGAAAGGCGCCCGCGAAACTGAACGCAAGACTAAACGTCATCGCGATAAACTGCCGATGCATAAGCGTCCGTGCGTACACGCGCATCACCGATCTGGGCCGAATAGAACTGCGTTTGCTGACAGCGTGGGTTTCTTCGATAAACACGGTCATCATCAGCAGGCATCCACCAAACAAAGTCAGGAACCAGAACACGCTGCGCCAGCCATAAAGATCGTGTAACCAGGCACCAAGCACGGGCGCAATCGCGGGTGCGACGGCAAATAGCAGGGTGACATGCGCCAGGGCTCTATGCGCGGCCTGTGCATCGTGAGCATCGCGAATCATCGCGCGGCTGGCAATAAAACCGCCGCTGGCAGCAAACCCCTGCAGTATTCTGAACAGCATGAAGCTATTTGAATCATCCGCCAGCGCGCAGCCGATCGATGCCAGTGAATAGAGTAACAGGCTGGCCATAATCACCAGGCGTCGACCAATACGGTCTGACAGTGGCCCCCACAACAGTGTTGATATGGCGAATGCAACCAGGTAC
>JBATHJ010000107.1:0-3195 GCA_049666625.1 Gammaproteobacteria bacterium
ATGCGTTTGTAGGTGCCCGGTTCGAGATAACGGAACGACAGGTCTTCCATTTCCCACTTGAGCTGGCCGATGCCGAGGCGATTGGCAATCGGCGCAAAGATATCGAGACTTTCCTGCGCCACTGCCCTGCGACTGTCAGCATCGGCCTCGATATCTGCGACCGACAGCTGGCGCAGACGCTGCACGCGGAACGCAAGCTTGATCAATACCACGCGCACATCATCGACCATCGACAGCAGCATGCGGCGCAGGCGTTCCACCTGTTCAGGATCATTGCCTGTTTCATGCTGCTGAAAATCATGCAGCCTGCAGACATTGTTCACCATGCCGCTGATTTTTTTGCCGAAGGTTTTTTCGAGCTGTTGCGGGCCAAGCGTGTCAGTCAGCCGCGTGGTACTGAGCAGGCTGACAATCAGCGTGGTTTCATCACTGCCGAGATCGGCCAGCAGCAGGGCGACATCGAGGCTGCTCGGCAGGTCCGGGTCCATCGGCAGGTCCCACACCAGCTCGCAGGCCTGGCGCAACGGGCTGTCGGGGGGCACCGGGCCGCGATGGAGTTTTTCGAGATAGGTCTCCAGCGTGTAGCGATGGGTGACCTGGTTATGTTGACGTGTGCTTTCCATTTTGCTGGAAGCCAGTATTCTGCGGCTAGCCTGGGATTAGCGTGGGCTGCGACTTAGTTGCCGGCTTTTTTCTGGCAGTCGCTGCATTTGCCATACAGCGTCAGGCTGTGGTCGGTGACTTCATACCCCAGCTGTTTGGCGATTTTGATTTGTTGCTGCTCGATCAGTTCATCGAAAAATTCTTCGACCTTGCCGCAGGAGACACAGACAACATGGTCATGGTGGCCTTCCTGGCCGAGTTCGAACACGGCCTGGCCGCCTTCAAAGTGATGGCGTGACACCAGCCCGGCAGCTTCAAACTGGGTCAGTACGCGGTAGACCGTGGCGAGGCCGATTTCTTCGCCGTCTTCCAGCAGCGCGCGGTAAATATCTTCCGCGCTCTGGTGACGTACGGCTGACGTCTCCAGGAACTGGAGAATTTTCATTCTTGGCAGGGTGACCTTGAGGCCGACTTTTTTTAGATCGCTGGATTCCATACTGATTCAGTAGCTTTTATTCGAATGGTGATGACTGGACACGGTGCACAAATACGTTAGTATGCGCGAACCAGTTTCAGCCACCTCTCTCTAAGACGCATGTTAATAACAGATAGTCTCATTTTTTCCCGCCGCGGTTCAAGTTTGTTTTTGGCCTTGTTGCTCGCAGCCAGTCTGCTGAGCGCCTGCGCCGAGTGGTTGCCGGATGCGCATCGTCCTGATTTAACTCAGGGAAATGCCATCAAACCCGAGGATCTGGCAAAACTGCAGCCCGGCATGAGCAAGCAGAAAATAACCAGCATTATCGGCAGCCCGACGCTGCTCGACCCGTTTCACGCCGAACGCTGGGATTATGTTTATCGGTATATACCGGGTCGCGGCGAGATAGAACAGTCACGTGTCAGCCTGTTTTTTGATGGCGATGTGTTGCAACGGATTGATGATTCGGCTTACTCACCGCCGATCGAGCGTGATGAATCCGGTGAAATCATCGACCCGCCCTCACCGGCTGACATTATTCCCAGCCTGGACTAGCCAGCCTGGCCTAATCATCGATTACCCTGCGCCGGTCGCCTTGCCCGCGCCAGCGTCTGCGGCAGGCATATCGCCACCGCCCTTTTTCATCACCTTGCCTTCGGCCGCGCGCTTGCGCCGTACTTCCTTGGGATCGGCGATCAACGGCCGGTAAATTTCGACCCGGTCACCGTCGGCCAGCACGGTTTCCATTTTGCTCAATTTTCCGAAAATACCCACCGCACTGTTTTCCAGCGTGGTTTCGAGTTCGGGAAATTCCAGCAGAATGCCGGACTGTACAATGGCGCCGCCCACGGTGGTGCCGGCATCGACATTGACTTCAAGAATGAGCTGCTTCTGCGGCGTTGCATACGCCACTTCAACATTGATGGTTTCAGCTACGCTCACCGTACACCTCGACTGCGCGTTTGCAGAATGCATCGACCAGCGAACTGGCGATCTTGGTAAACACCGGTCGTGCTGCAAGCGACATCATGGAATTATCAAATTCAAACACCAGGTGCAACGACACCTTGCAGGCGTTCTCGGTTTTGAGTGTATCAAATTGCCAGACGCCATGAAGTTTGCGGAACGGACCATCGACCAGTGACAGTTCGATGCGCTGTGGGGGATCAAGCTTGTTATGCGTGGTAAAACTGCGATTGAGCACGCCCATGGCGATTTCAATGCTGGCGGTCATCTCGGCATCATTCGCATCAACCACCCGGCTGGAACGACACCAGGGTAAAAAATGCGGATAGTCAGCAACATCATTCACCAGGGCGTACATTTCGGCCGGCGAGTAATGCACCAGCGCACTACGCTGTATGGTTGACACAACTTCTCCCGTTAAAACTTGATGACGCCGATGGCGTTGAGGAAAACAATGAGTACCGCCACCGGTGTGACATAGCGCACCAGGAAGTGCCAGCCGCGATACACAAACGGCCAGGTTACAAATTCATTGCGCGACGTACTCTCACGCATCATCCAGCCAGCGAACAGCGCAATGAACAGGCCACCCATGGGCAACATGATATTGGCGGTGAGAAAATCCAGCGTATCAAAGAAGTTGGCGTTTTCAAACAGATACGGCACGCTCCAGGTTTTGTCCTGCCAGATATTGAATGAAAACACCGAGCCCAGCCCCACCGCCCAGGTGAGGATACCGATCCAGACCGAGGCATACACCCGTTTCATGCCGCGGTTTTCCACCAGCCAGGCGACCGCGGGTTCGATCAGTGAAATCGCCGAGGTCCAGGCCGCGAACACCAGCAGCACAAAAAACGAAACGCCGATCAGAGTGCCGCCTTCCATGTGGCCAAACGCAATCGGCAGGGTGTGAAAAATCAGCCCGGGGCCCTTGTCAGGTTCCAGCCCGTTGGCGAACACAATCGGAAATATCGCCAGCCCCGCGAGCAGCGCAACCGCGGTATCGGCGATAACGATCATGAATGCCGCCTGGGTAATCGAGGTTTTCTTCGGCAGGTAGGAGCCATACACCATAATCGCGCCCATGCCGAGGCTGAGGGTAAAAAATGCGTGCCCCATGGCGACGAGTACGGCTTTGCCGGAAATTTTTC
>JBATHJ010000108.1:0-2436 GCA_049666625.1 Gammaproteobacteria bacterium
CCCAAGAGTATCGAAGCCTTCGGTAAAGAAGCCAAGGGCATGCTGGGGCGCACGCCGCAAAACATTACCGCGATTCGCCCGATGCGCGATGGCGTGATTGCCGATTTCAATATTACTGAAAAAATGCTGCAGCACTTCATTCGCTCGGTACACGAAAGCCAGTTGCTGCGCCCGAGTCCACGCGTGCTGATCTGTGTGCCCTGCGGCGCGACCCAGGTCGAACGCCGTGCGATTCGCGAATCGGCCGCCGGTGCCGGTGCGCGTCGCGTCTACCTGATCGAAGAACCCATGGCCGCGGCAATTGGTGCCGGCATGCCGGTAGACGACCCGCGCGGTTCGATGGTACTGGATATCGGCGGCGGTACTTCGGAAGTGGCGGTGATTTCGCTCAACGGTATCGTCTATGCCGCCTCGGTGCGCGTTGGCGGTGACAAGTTCGACGAAGCGATTATTTCCTACGTGCGCCGCAATTACGGCATTCTTATTGGTGAAGCCACCGCCGAAAGAATCAAGCACGAAATCGGCACAGCCTACCCCGGCAAGGACCTGCTCGAAATCGAGGTCAAGGGCCGCAACCTGTCAGAAGGTATTCCGCGCAGCTTCTCGCTCAACAGCAATGAAATTCTCGAAGCCCTGCAGGAACCCCTGCACGGTATCGTCAGCGCAGTCAAAACCGCACTCGAACAAACCCCGCCGGAACTCGGCGCGGATGTCGCTGAACGCGGCATTGTGCTCACCGGTGGCGGTTCATTGCTGCGCGATCTTGATCGCCTGATTATGGAAGAAACCGGGC
This sequence comes from Gammaproteobacteria bacterium, assembly GCA_049666625.1. Lineage (GTDB taxonomy): Bacteria > Pseudomonadota > Gammaproteobacteria > SZUA-229 > SZUA-229 > JASBSR01. The sequence goes on from JBATHJ010000108.1 coordinate 794, forward strand.
TACCGGTGGTGATGGCAGAAGATCCACTCACCTGTGTCGCGCGCGGCGGTGGTCGTGTGCTTGAGCTCATCGACAAGCACGGCGGAGATTTCCTCGCTGTCGAATAAGGCCATTGCAGGACAGATCAGCGTGTCCTGTGCTGCGCACACAGCACAACTGACTGAACCCAACAACTCGAAGCTGTTGTTCTGATGCAAACACTTTTTCTCCAGGGGCCCCCGGTTTTTTTCAGAACACTGGTTCTGATCCTGGCTTCGATCGTGCTGATGACCGCCGACCATCGCTGGCACCAGCTTGAAATTGTGCGTAATGCGCTGTCACACCTGCTCTACCCGCTGCAATACACCATCGACCTGCCGATCCGGCTTTACTACTGGGGCGACGAGACCCTCAGCGATCACCAGACCCTGCTCGATGAAAACCGCAAGCTGAAAGATCTTCACCTGCAAAGCCGTGTGCAGCTACAGAAACTCGATATCCTGGAAAAAGAAAACGCACGTCTGCGCGAATTACTCAGCGCCACACCCAAGATCAGCGAGCGAGTCCTGGTCGCGGAGATCATGAGTGTCGATGTCGATCCCTATCGCCAGTTATTAATTCTTAACAAGAGCAGCCGTGACGAAGTCTATGATGGCCAGCCGGTGATTGATGCCCAGGGGGTCATGGGTCAGATTGTGCATGTCAGCGCCACCAGTTCCACCATGATGCTGATTACCGATGCCAGCCACGCGCTGCCGGTACAGATTGACCGCACCGGTTTGCGCGCAGTGGCCTTTGGTACTGGCAAAATTGATTTCCTTGACCTGCGACATATTCCGCATAATGCCGATGTCCGCGAAGGCGACCTGCTGATTACCTCCGGGCTTGGTGGCCGTTTCCCGCCCAACTACCCGGTGGCAATGATTACGCATATCGAGCGTCCGATGGGTGAGCCGTTCGTGAGCGTTCGCGCCGAGCCCCTGGCACGGCTTGATCGCAGTCGCGAAGTCCTGCTGGTATGGCACAACCCGCCGACAGAATCTGAACCGCCTGCGGCTGAATCACCCGTGATCGAGCCCGCGGCAAAACCGACTTCAGAACCGTCCACAAATGATGCGACCGAGGCAGAAGATCCGCCCGCCGCAAAAGCGAGCAGTGATGAGCAATAACGCACGCATTAGCACACTGACGATTATCGCGGCTTTCATGCTGACGATTATGCCCCTGCCTGAATGGGCACAGGCGTTTCGCCCCGACTGGGTGACCCTGGTATTGATTTACTGGGTGATGGCATTGCCCGCCAGCATTGGCGTCACCATTGCCTGGGGACTCGGGCTGATGCTTGATGTTACTCACGGCGCCCTGCTCGGCCAGCATGCGCTTGGCCTGGTGATTGCGGTATATATTGTCCATAGCCAGCACCAGCGCCTGCGCGTAGCTTCGTTATTACAACAGGCGATCGTGTTTTTCTTTTTATTATTATTAAAACAGCTGCTGGTGTTGTGGGTGTACGGCATCATGGGGCAGGCACCGGATACCGATCTGTATTTTGCGCCTAGCCTGGTCGGCGCACTGCTGTGGCCATGGATTTATATTATTCTGCGTGACCTGAGGAGACGTTTCGGCTACCGGGCAATGTACTAACACACCTGTCATGCTTAACC
>JBATHJ010000109.1:0-2553 GCA_049666625.1 Gammaproteobacteria bacterium
CACCCGACTCATCGGTCATTTTCAGCACCCCCGCCGGTCGGCATACGATGACCGAGCCGGTAATCAGCGGTACAGGTGTGACTACCAGCACGTCTACCGGGTCACCGTCTTTCGACAGTGTGTGGGGTACATACCCGTAATTGCAGGGGTAATGCATGGCAGTACTCATGAATCGGTCGACAAACATGGCGCCGGTTTCCTTGTCGACCTCGTATTTCACCGGGTCACTGTGGGCCGGAATCTCGATAATGACATTGAATTCATCGGGGGCTTTAGCGCCAGGGGGGACTTTGTCCAGATTCATGCTATTTGCCTGTGTAAGGGGGCCTGGTGGCCTGGTCGGCGCCATCCTACCAATAATCCTTTCATATTTGTATGACCGGTTGTATTTGCCACGGGCTTGTCTACTATCAGTCAGCCCGTGTTGAAATCCTGAACAGGTGTCATATTTTCATCGCTGGCCGGGGCCGCAAGGCAACTTAGTTACGAAAATTAACCGCTTGTCTGAGATATCGCTCTATCCATCCCACTTGATGTGGTCTTGTTAATTAGCTGGACTTAAATTATGGGCATGAAAACGAAACTCCAAGATTCTCAGGGTTATACCCTGATGGAAATGATGGTGGTGATCGCCGTACTGGGGATCCTGTTGACCGTAGGTTTGCCGCAGCTGAATGCTTTTATGCATAGCAATCGTATGGTGGCCAATAATAACGACCTGGCGTCTGCACTGAAGATTGCGCGCAGTGAGGCGATCAGGGAAGGCGCACGTGCCACTATTTGTCAAAGCAGCAATCCAACCGCCACCCCACCAGGCTGCTCGACCGTGCTCGGCGGCTGGAAAGAAGGCTGGATAGTGTTTATTGATTCTGACGGTGTTGTGGGTCAATACAACGCGGCGACCGATGGCCCGTTGTTGCGCATATATGACGGTGTTGCAGGCAACAACGTCACGGTAACACCGATGAATTCTTCTATTGATAACTATGTTTCATTCACTTCACGAGGTGTGCCCAAATCTTCTTCAGGCGCGGCTCAGTCGGGGGTATTCAAAATCTGTGATGATCGTGGTTTGAAAAATGCTTCGGGTAATGTAATTGCGCGTGGTGTGGAGTTGAGTGCTTCTGGCAAAGTGCGCACAACTAAACTCGAAACTAAAATTGTGTCCTGTCCGTAGACGGGTATGAGGCTAACCGTGCAAACATCCATATATAAAATTTCCAGCCAGCGTGGCTTCACCCTGATTGAAGCACTGGTTGCATTCCTGGTGCTGTCGATTGGTATGCTCGGTATGGCCTCCTTGCAAACGATGTCAGTCAAGGCTGGTTCTACCGCATCGCAGCGTTCCTTTGCTGTTGTCAAAGTTGAAGAAATCGTGGAACACATCCGCAGTAATCGCGCTGCAATTGCTGACTATGTAAGCGGTACTGGTGGTGTCGGTATTGATAGCGGATGTAATGATTTTGGAGGTCTTCCGCATTCCTGTAATCCAACCGAGCTGGCGCAATACGATGTTTACCAATGGAAGCAGGCACTGGCCGAAGGCGGGCCAAGCACCCAGGGTAGCATTGTCGTTAATCCACCCGCTGTACCCAATGGATTGTCATCAGTTGTAATTACTGTCACCTGGCAGGAGCTTAGTGCTGTCGCGCAGGCGATGGAAAATATGAGTTATTCCGAAACCATCGACATCTGTGGTGCCGAAACATGTTAAATCAATACAATAAAGGTGTGACCCTGGTTGAGCTGATGCTGGCGATGGTGATTGGTATTGTCATACTTGGCGGTGTAATGAGCCTGTTTATCAGCTCGCGTGATACCCAGCGTGTTTCAGAAGACCAGGTGCAGCTCGCGTCCGATTCGCGCTTCGTGATGGAAACCATCGGCTATGACTTGAAACATGCCGGTGTTTTCGGGCCGAATAATATGCCCGCAACACTGGTATGCGGACCGTATAACGTCTGCCCCACTGCATTGCCGCTGGCGGTTGCTGATTGTGCCAATGGCTGGTATATCGATCTCGACCTGCCGATGGTGGCATCAAATGACAGTGCGATGATTGATGGCGCTGACTACAGTACCAGTTGTGCCAGCAATGGATATAAGGCAGGTACGGATATACTGGGCGTGCATTACGCGGATCCAGCAAAGCTCACTGATACTCTGCTCGCCGCAAATGTTGCGTATGTCAGGAGCAATACCACTGGCGGCGGATTATTTGTTGGGTCCACAATTCCTGATTACAAAGATCTTACAAAGCTCTGGGAAGCTCAGCACAGCTGGCACCCGGTTGCCAACCCGGAAGGGCCGACAAGTAATCACAAGCTGGTAGGGCATTTGTACTATGTCAGTGATTATACCGATGTGGTCGGCGACGGTATTCCTTCATTGCGTCGAACTGAGCTAGGCGAGGGCCCGGCGATGACAGATGCGGTGTTATTGTCTGGTGTAGAGGATATGCAGTTACAGTTCGGTATCACCACGGCAAACAATCCTGCCGAGGCGCCATTTGCCGATACCTATGTGAATGCAAGTAATATCCCGGTCATACCT
>JBATHJ010000110.1:0-3856 GCA_049666625.1 Gammaproteobacteria bacterium
ATTATGGGATCCACGGATGAACGCTGATGAACACAGATAAAAACAAACTATTATGTGTGTGGTGACTGGTTTATGCGCCGTCATTTCATAACAGTCAGTTATTGTTTTTTAGATTCATCTGCGTTTATCTGCGTTCATCCGTGGATAATTAATATTTAAATCACTTCCTGCAACAAAGCTTCTTTTTTCTTCTCTTCCTGTTGCAGTTTCCACAGGTGGGCATACAAACCCTGCTGTTCCAGCAATTGTTGATGCGTGCCGTGCTCTGCGACCTTGCCCTGGTCCAGCACGATGATGTTGTCGGCATCGATCACCGTGGACAATCTGTGCGCAATCACCAGCGTGGTGTGTTTTTCGGCGACCGCTTTCAGGGCTGAAAGGATTTGTTGTTCAGAATGCGAGTCCAGTGACGAGGTGGCTTCGTCGAACACCAGGATTTTCGGATTTTTCAGGATCACGCGCGCGATCGCGATGCGCTGTTTTTCACCGCCGGATAATTTCAGGCCGCGCTCACCAACAATCGTGTTGTATTTATCCGGCAGGCTGTCGATGAAATCATGGATGTTCGCCATCTTCGCGGCATTGATAATTTCATCCTGGGTTGCATCCAGTTTTGCATAGCGAATATTGTGTTCAATGCTGTGGTTAAACAATACCGTGTCCTGCGGCACGATACCGATATTGCTGCGCAGGCTTTGCTGGCTGACATGCTTGATGTCCTGGCCATCGATGGTTATCGAACCTGCGGTGGTGTCGTAAAAACGGAACAACAAACGCGCCAGCGTGGACTTGCCTGCACCCGAGGGGCCGACGACTGCAACTTTATGGCCTGACGGTATTTCGAAGGACACCTCCCTGAGGATCGCCCGGTCGGCACTGTAATGAAATGACACATGATTTAATTCGATGCGCGCATCACTGACCTTTAGTTCGGCAGCATCCTTGTCATCATCAATACTGCGTTTCGTATCCAGCAGTTTTAACATCATGTCCATATCGGCCAGCGAATACTTCAGCGCGCGGTAAATAATGCCGAGAAAATTCAGCGGCAGGAACAACTGCAGCATCATGGTATTGACCAGCACCAGGTCTCCCAGCGTCATGCTGCCTGCGACCACGCCCTGCGCGGCATACACCATCATGAAAGTCACGCCGACCGCAATCACCGCACCCTGGCCGAAGTTAAGCAGCGACATCGAAGTCTGGCTTTTTACTGCCGCGGTTTCCCATGCGTCCAGCGTGTTGTCGTACTGCTTGAGTTCGTAATCTTCGTTGGTGAAATACTTGACGGTTTCATAATTCAGCATGCCGTCGACAGCATAACTGTTCGCCTTTGATTCCAGATTATTCATTTCATGGCGAAAGTGCATACGCCAGTTGGTGACCATTAAGGTAAACGAAATATAGGCCGCCACCGTGCTAAAGGTAACAATGGCAAAGCGCGGTTCATAGCGTCCCAGCAATATCACGGCAACAAAGGTAAATTCCGCCGCGGTCGGAATAATATTGAATACCAGGTAATTCAGGATGGAACTCAGCGAGCTGGTACCGCGCTCAAGATCGCGGGTAACACCGCCGGTTTTTCGGTCGAGGTGGTAATTCAGCGACAATGAAAACAGGTGGCTGAGCACACGCTGCGAAATATTGCGCATGGCGTGATAGCGCACGCGGGAAAACACCGCATCACGCAGTTCATTGAACAGGCTGCCGGCGAGACGCAGAGCGCCGTAGGCTAGCAGCATGGTCATTGGCAATACCAGCATAGCGTTAGTTTGCAACGCACTGCTATCGAGACTGTCGACAATTTCCTTCAGTACCAGTGGCATGCCCACCACGGCAATCTTGGACAGCACCAGGCAGGCGAGCGCAATCAGCACCCTGCCCCTGAAATCCCACACATAGGGAAACAGGCGTTTCAGGTTTTGCCAGTCTTTGCGGTTAGTGTGCGGCTTGCTTGTAGGCCTGTGATCCATTCTGCTCTAATACTGTCTAATCGGGAGTTTCAATTATCTACATCAACGACTTGTGATATAGACTGCGCGCATGATTATAACCAAATTGACCCTGCCCGTTTTATAGATCTGCCTGCTCACGTTGCTCGGCTGTGATGGTAGTGAAGCTACTGCGCCCAAAAAGAAAACCAGTGACCACATAGTCGAAGTGGGCATTGCCGACATGCAGGCGGTGCAAAGCCAGTTGACCGTAGCTGGCACGCTCGAAGCCGCCACCCTGGTGCGCATGCACAATGAAGTCAGTGGCGCGATCATCCAGCTACCGCTGCACGAAGGCGACAGCGTCAAAAAAGGCCAGTTACTGGTGGCGATTGACGACAAGCTGATCCAGGCCGAACTCGACAAGGCCAGTGCGCAAAAGTCGCAGGCCGCGCTGGATTATCAGCGCCTGAAAAAACTCAAGCCCAGGCAGCTCGCCTCGGATGAAGAAATCGCGCGCGCTGCCACCGCGCTCGACATTGCCGCCGCCGAAGAAAAACTGCAACGCACGCGACTCGCACTCACTCGCATGCTTGCGCCGTTTGACGGCATTGTGACCGAACGCAATTATGAACCGGGTGACGTGGTCGCACTGCACAGCCATATCCTGACCGTGATCGATCCACAATCGCTCTACCTCAAGGTGCAGCTGGCCGAAAGCTGGATACCGTTGCTGCGCCTCGGCGATGAAGTCAATGTCACAATTGATGCCCTCGGCGGTTCGATCCACCCGGCACGCATCAGCCGCATCTATCCGACCATCGACGCCAGCACGCGCAAAGGCAGTGTCGAGATCGAGTTTCTGCCAATACCGTTTGGTGCCAGTGCCGGCCAGCTGGCGCGTGTCGAACTCAAAAGCCGCGCGCTCGACCGGCTGGTGATACCGACCCGCGCGGTGCATCACGATGCCAGCGGCGCGTATGCATATGTGATCGATGAGCACAGCAAGGCGCAGAAAACCTATGTCACCAAGGGCATGCAACATGCCGAGTTACTGGAAGTGCGCGAAGGCCTGCACGCGGGCGACACGCTGGTGGTAAAAGGCTTCATCGGCCTGCGCGATGACAAGCCGGTGAAAATCTACACGCCTGACACTGACGCCACCAGCGCCGCCGATACAAAATGAAACAGCGGTTTCGCAGCGGCGGCCTCGCCGCCTGGTCCATTCACCACCCGATCGGCATTGTCATGCTGGCGCTTACCGTGGTGGTACTGGGCCTGTTCTCGCTACAGCGCCTGAGCATCGATTTACTGCCGCACATTATTTATCCCGAAGTGCGCGTGCGCATTGTTGATCCCGGCGTGCCGGCTCAAATCATGGAAGACCAGATCACGCGCCAGCTCGAAGAACAGCTGGCGATTACCGAGGGCGCGATCCAGGTTCAGTCCACTACCACCGAAGGCACCAGCTCGGTCGACCTGAGTTTTCCCTACGGCATGGACATCGATCTTGCGCTGCGCGATGCCAGCACCCGGCTCGATCGCGCCAAACGCTTTTTGCCCACCACCATCGACCCGCCGGTGATTTACAAACGCGATCCGGCACAGATCCCGGTGATGGAACTGGTTCTGAGTTCGAGCGAACTCGATTCGGTCGAACTGCGCACCTGGGCGGACTACACGTTTTCGCGCTGGTTTCTGACCCTGCCCGGGGTCGCCGCAATTGAAGTCGGCGGTGGGCTCGAACGCGAAATCCAGATTCTGCCCGACCAGGAAATCCTCGCCAGCATCGGCCTGTCCCTCACCGAACTCGCCGACATTATTACCCGCAACAATAATGACACCGCCGGCGGCCGGCTGATGAGTCCGTCGCGCGAAATCAGCACCCGCACCCGCGGGCGTTTTCAGACCGTGGAAGAACTGCG
>JBATHJ010000111.1:0-4157 GCA_049666625.1 Gammaproteobacteria bacterium
AAAACATAGCGCTGAATGATCAAATGCTGGTGATGGATTTTGGCGCTGGCACCGGCCTGATCAGCAGCCAGGTCGCACCCCGGGTCAACAGGATCATGGCGGTAGACACCTCGCGCACCATGTTGCAACAGCTGGTGGCCAAGCCGGAATTGCACGGCATGGTCGAGGCGGTCTGCCAGGACATCATCGACCAGCCACTCGCAATACGCTTCGACCTGATCATTAGCGCTATGGCGATGCACCATGTCGAAGACACTGACACGTTGATACAACGCTTTGCTGAACATTTAAAACCCGGAGGCATGCTGGCCCTCGCCGATCTCGACAAGGAAGATGGCAGCTTTCATCCGGAAAATACCGCCGGGGTATTTCATTCCGGGTTTGACCGCCAGGCGTTCCAGGCCCTGCTGGAAAAACACGGTTTCAACGATGTCCATTTCATAACCGCACACACTGTCAAAAAAGAAGGCCGGCAATACCCGGTGTTTCTCGCCATCGCCACGCTCGAGTAATAAAGGCGAAACCGCAGAGGCGCAGAGGTCGCAGAGAAAGACTATTAATAGTTTAAAAACTTAATCACCGCAAAGACGCAAAGGACGCAAAGTAAGAAATGAATTCTTATTTAAATTATTTGGCGGGCAATGCCCGCCCTGCCATAAAGATTTTCTTTGCGACCTTTGCGACCTTTGCGTCTTTGCGTCTTTGCGTCTTTGCGTCTTTGCGTCTTTGCGTCTTTGCGTCTTTGCGTCTTAGCGTCTTTGCGGTCATTTGTTATTTTTACGACATAGAGGTTTTCTCTGCGACCTCTGCGCCTCTGCGGTTTCGCTTCAAAGTTATTAACACCGTCAAAACAACTCCAGCCTTTCCAGCGTCCAGTACAGGCCCACCACTGCTATCAGCAACGACCCCGGCACGATAATCCGTTCGCGATACCATGATTTGTTTCTGAACCATACGCCCAGCAGCAAAAACGCAAGGCTTAATACTGCCAGCTGGCCGAGTTCAACGCCGACATTGAAACTGATCAGTGCAGTGGCAAAGGCATCGTCCGGCATGCCGAAATCATTCAGCACCCCGGCAAATCCCAGGCCGTGTAACAGGCCGAATCCAAACACCAGGAACAGCCGGCTTTTGTGTAATGAATGCGCAAACACATTTTCGATGCCGACATATGCAATCGACAATGCAATCAATGGTTCGACTATATTCGCCGGCAGGTTGATCACACCGTTCATGGAAAGCCCGAGGGTGATGGTATGTGCCAGAGTAAACATGGTCACCTGCCACAACAACGGCCGCATATGCGTGCTCAGCAAAAACAGGCCGAGGATAAACAGGATGTGGTCGCTGCCTTTTGGCATGATGTGCTCAAAGCCGACCACGATGTAGGAATAAATCACTTCGTACACCGGGCGGGTTCTGAATACCTCGGTCAGCGAAAACTGCTCGCTGGCATTGTCATGGCGCAGCCACTGCCATTCTGACCAGTGCCATTTTTCATTGTCTTTATCCACCTGGCGTACGCGCACCGCGTTGTCACCGAAGCGTGCCGGGTAATACCATTGCAGTGCCTGTGCGCTGGTATCAATTTCTGCCGTGAGTTTGATTATGCTGATGCGCGGCACCTTGGTATAACCCGGTTCGGGGATTTCAACCTCGGCGACGGCCAGTGTCACCGGCTCGCCGTCAACCCTCAGCCAGAGCTCGCGCAACATCTCGGCTTTGAAGGGTGCGAATGCCTTGCGCAGTTCTTCAGCTGGCAGGGCACGCAAAACGTCATAATCAGCCGCGGTCGGGGCGTCCTGGGTATTTTTATATTGCGCGTTAATGCCTGTCAGCAGGGCTTCGATGCTGGCGCGCAGTTCGATCTCGACATAGCCATTGGTATAGGTGCTGATTTCAATCAGCGCCGGCTTGACCACGTCAGCCCGCACACTGCCGCCAGTCAGCAATGTAATCAGAGTCACCAAAAGTATAAGTGCGCGCATGGGACGGGCATGATACAACATCATATTATTGCTGCCACCCATGTGAGCGCATCATGTTTTGCTAATTAACGTTTTTGAATAAATTGCGTTACCATTCGTCTTTAATGTGTGCGCCTGCACTGGCAGGCATATTCACCCGATGCTGTGAGGAATCCCCATGTCGAAGATTGATCGCCGTACCTTCATCAAAATGCTGGGCGCCAGCGCTGCCGCAGGCTCCCTGCCCTGGCTGGCAAACTGCGCAAATGCCGACGCGCCCGGCATCTCCAAAGACTTCTACAAGGTGCCGATGCGCGGCAATGCCCGCATCCTGCATCTGACTGACGTTCACGGCCAGCTCTTGCCGGTGTATTTCCGCGAACCCAACGTCAACCTGGGCATGGGTGACGCCTACGGCCGTCCACCGCACATCGTCGGCAAAAAAATGCTGAAAGAAATGGGACTGAAGGAAAACAGCCCGGAAGCCTATGCCTATACCTATCTCAATTTTGACGCTGCAGCAGAACAATACGGCCGCATGGGCGGCTATGCCAATATAAAAACCCTGCTCGAAATGCTGCGCAAAGAAGCCGGCGGCCTGCAGAACACGCTGACCCTCGACGGCGGCGACCTGTGGCAGGGCTCGGGCACCTCGTTATGGACCCGCGGCGTAGACATGGTGGAAGCCTCGAATATCCTTGGCGTGAATGTCATGGTCGGTCACTGGGAGTTCACCTATAGAGAAGACGAAGTGCTGAGCAATGTCGCGCTGTTCAAGGGCGATTTCATCGGCCAGAACGTGCGCGTCAAGTCAGACTCGCTGTTTGGCGAAGACTATTTCAAGCTGGTCGAAAAATATGATGGCCGCGGCCTGTTCGACGAAGACAGCGGCCATGCCTTCCAGCCATACGTGATCAAGGATGTCGGCGGTGCGCGCATCGCGGTCATCGGCCAGGCCTTCCCGCGGACTGCCAATGCCAACCCGCCCGAGTTTTTCCCCGACTGGTCATTCGGCCTGCGCGAAGACGACCTGATCGCACTGGTGAAAAAAATACGCGAAGAAGAAAAACCCGATGCCACCGTGCTGCTGTCGCACAATGGCATGGACGTTGACATCAAGATGGCGGAACGCGCACCCGGACTGAACGCAGTCTTCGGCGGCCACACCCACGACGGTATTCCGCAGCCCATCAAGGTGAAGAATGTTGAAGGCCATGAATGCTGGGTCACCAATGCAGGCTCCAATGGCAAGTTCGTCGGGGTGATGGATTTCGACATCAAGGGCGGCAAGGTCAACGGCATGCACTACCAGATGCTGCCGGTGTTTGAAAAAGCCCTGCCTGCAGACAAGGAAATGGAAGCCTATATCAGCCAGATGCGCAGCAAGAAATATGATAACAAGATTATCGAAAGCCGTGCGCCTGACCGTTTCTACAGCAAGGCACGTGTCGGTAAATCCTATGACGAAATCCTCAATGAAAAACTGGCGATCGCCGACCGCACGCTCTACCGTCGCGGTAATTTCATGGGTACCTGGGACCAGGTGCTGTGTAACGCACTGCGCGAAGAATACGGCGCTGACGTCGCCATGTCCGCCGGAGTACGCTGGGGCACGACCACGCCCAAGGGCCACTGGATCACCATGGAAGACGTGATGACCCAGTGTTCGACCACCTACAGTGAAACCTATGTCAGCGAAATGACCGGACACGATTTATTAAACGTGCTCGAACAGGTCGCTGATAACCTGCTCGACCCCGACCCTTACCTGCAATCCGGTGGCGACATGGTGCGCGTCGGCGGTATGGATTACACCATTACTCCCGGCAAGAAACCCTATGAACGCATCACCGAAGCACGCCTCGATAACGGCCACCTGATCGAAGCCGACCAGAAATACAAGGTCACCGGCTGGGCAGTGGTCAACCGCACACCGGAAGGCCGCCTGATGTGGGACGTAGTACGCGACTACATCCTGAAAAACAAGGACAAGGACAACGTGTTACGCCTGCCCAAAATCAACCGTCCGAAACTGGTCGGCGTGAGCAAGGACCCGGGCTTTGCAGATTACGAAGGTGAAGTGGGTTAACAAGGTTTTGCCACAGAGGGCACAGAGGGCACAGAGGGCACAGAGTGTGAAACATAACAACTTTAGTCCGCGAAAAACGCAAAGGACGCAAATGTTATCAT
>JBATHJ010000112.1:0-4234 GCA_049666625.1 Gammaproteobacteria bacterium
AGTAAGCACTAAACATCACTCCACATGCGCACAAGATTCACATACGCATTGCTCACCAGCTCGGTTTCGTCTGCGCCTTTGCTGTTTTGTAGCAAGAGTTCTCTCGCCTGGTGCAGGCGGTAGAGTAATTCGCGTTGTGAGGGGTCTCTCACGCTGCTCTGCAGCCACGTGACTGCAACCATGCGCTCACCCCGGGTAACTTGGTTAACGCGGTGTGTGCTCGATGAGGGGTACATCACGGCATCGCCGGCATTGAGCTTGACTGTCTGTTCGCCAAACGTAGTATTAATTACCAGTTCGCCTCCGTCGTAACTGTCCGGTGAATTGAGAAACACCGTAATCGACAGGTCAGAACGATAACGTTGTCCAGGCGGGCCCATCACCGGGTCGTCAACATGGTTGCCATACTGCATGCCTTTGGTGTAACGCGCGTAATACGGCGCGGCGATTTTTAGTGGCAGCGCCGCGGCCAGGTAGGTTGGGTGCTGCACCAGTTTGCCCATCACCAGGTTGTTCAGCGGTGTGATCAGGCTGTCCTGTGCGCTGAGTTCTTCGTTGTGCTTGACGCGAGTGGCTTCCTGGCCGGCGCTGAGTTTGCCATCGACAAATCGCGCCTTTGAAATCAGCTCGGACACCACGCGCAGTTCTTCGGCGTTGAGCACCTGGGGAATAGTAAGCAGCATGACGATTTTTACCAGACGGGTATAATAGTGCCAAATATATTAACAGGATACGCCCCATGAAGTTAAACATCATCGTCGACGGCCGCGCCAATGCGTTCACTGTGCCGGACAGCCTGCTGGTCGAGGCAAAGGATTATTTCGACAAGCTCAACGCCGATATGGACAAGGGCTGGCAAATGAGCCGCGACTGGGTGCAGCACCCCACGCCGGAGCAGCGTTGCCAGATTGCGGGTGATCGCATTCTCACCGCGATAGAAACCGATAACGAAAAAATGCTGATGCTGATGGTGGCGTATATCCTCAGGACCATGCCGGGTATCAAGGGCATTTATATTGATACCACTGGCGATATGAACGAGTCCGAGCTGATCATGGACGTCGAAGACAATCGACCGCTGGGGCCGATTTTTAGTTGATGGTGTGTGTGCCTGATGCTGGGTGGATTTAATAGTAAAGATAAAGGCGAAACCGCTGAGAAATGCGTATGAATGTTTTTCGTTCTGCTCGCAATAGCTGGTGACACGCTAGAAGGTAGGGCGGGCATTGCCCGCCAGAAAAGTTAAAACAGAAGTGCCTGGCTGGTGCGCGCATAAAACTTATTGCAGTATTACGTGTAGCTATGCACTTCGTCGCTAAGAAAAACGGCGGGCAGTGCCCGCCCTACCTGAAAGATACTTGCTTAAGGGAAAATCGGTGAGGCGCAGAGGGCGCAGAGAAAAGAACAATATTATATAAAAGAAATAGCATCAGCCTCAGGGCATCAAAGTGTTTTAGTCATACGATAGTGTTGAATACTGTTGAACAACAAATAACTTTTTGCTTTTATTTTGTATCCCAGCCTTTCATAAAACCCGACCGCGGGTTCGCGTGCGTCAAGCACAATAGTCGGGTGATTGTTTTTCTGTGCAATGGCTTCCAGTGCCGCGACAATCTGTCGGCCGATGCCGCGGCCTTCGTATGCAGGTTCGACTGCCATGTAACGTATCTGGGCTTCTTTGTCCGTATTAAACTGTAAACGTCCCACGCCAATAACAATGTCATCGTCGTTGCATGCAATCACATGGTGGCTTGAATCTTCAAGTTCATCTTTTTCAGAACCTTGCGGTTCATTCCACGGTGCGCGCAGTATGCGCCAGCGCAGCTTGTAATACTGCGCGAACTCGGTATCAGTTACGGGTTGTTTTATAGTGATGGGCATTGATATTTATCAGAAGCAAAGATAAAGGCGCAACCGCAGAGGCGCAGAGGACGCAGAGAAATGCGTATGAATGTTCACAAATACGTCATCCCCGCGAAGGCGGGGATCCAGTGTCTTGAGGCAGCAAAACTACATAATGGATTCCCGCCTTCGCGGGAATGATAAACAGATATGACCGCAGCATATAAATAATATTTCCTCTGCGTCCTCTGCGCCTCTGCGGTTGCGCCTTAAGTTTTTAACAATCAAGCAAACACCACCCACGTAGTCGCAATGTATTTCACCCCGGCTTCCAGTTTCACCGCGCGGTGTTCGTGGGTCCAGAACGGCGGGAACAGCACCAGCTTGCCGGCCGTGGGTTTGACCTTGAGCTGCTGGTACGAAAACTCGGTTTCACCGCCGGGGCCTTCGACATCGTTGAGATACCACAGCGCGACCAGCTGGCGATCGGCGAAGTCGTGGCTGCCGCTGTCGATGTGCCAGTGGTAATACTCGCCCGGGGTGTAGCGTTGCAGGTTGTAGCCGATGTCCTTGAACGGGCCTTTGAAAAACGGGTAGGCTTCGCGGAATTCGCGGATCGCAACACTGAGTGAACGAAACAGTTCGCCATCAAGATCTTTCCAGTGCGGCTTGCCGCTGGTGACCAGGTCAGTGGTGTGCTTGATGCTGCGGTCTTTTGATACCGTCTGGCCGACACGGCCTTCGTACTGCTCGTCTTCGCTGGCTTCGAAACGGCGGATCATTTCGGCGCACACATCCAGCGGCAGCGCGCCGGTTTTTTCGAATATAAATGTGCCGGGTTTTATTTCATGAATTGTCTGCAACGGCGTGCGCGCGGCTTCTGCCGCGGGTGTTATCTGGCTCATAAATGGTTTGCTTCAACGAGTGATTCGATCTGGGTGTGACAGTCCTTGCCGTGCAGTTTGTGCAGTGCCAGCATTTGTTCGGCAACGCTTTGCCAGTGGCTGTGACTGCGGGTTGCCAGTTGCTGTAATGGCGCACTGTCACCGCTGTCGCGCCAGCTGATATACGCGGCCTGTAATACCGGCATAATATGCTTGCGCATGTTGGTGAGATTGGCGAAATAAAAATGTATCGACGCTTCCATTTTGTTTTCCAGCAGGGCGGGCAGGGTGCTGATGGCGTCGGCGATATGATCGCGCACTGCGCGCGCCATGATCTCGGCCTGGGTGTAACTGATGTCGTGCATCATTTCGCTCCAGCCGGGCAGATGTGCGCCGGCCTTGATCTCGCCGATTTCATGCAGGATCGCGGCTTCGAGTTCGTTGTCGGTCATGCGCGTTAGCGCAGCTTCGACGTCCTGGTTAAAACCATAACAGGCCATCGCCTGCGCCATTGCATTTTGCGGCTGGTTCCAGCGCCATTCCTCGGCTTTTTCCCAGAGCATGCGCTTGAATGATTCACGCCGGATAAAAATCGTGTTGCCCTGGCTCATCGCCGGCGGCGAGGTGAGGTCGCGCGCGTATTCATGATCCGAAATAATGATTTCATAACCGTGCAGCTGTTCGCGGCGCTCGAGCTCGGCGAGGAAAAAATGCGGTTTGGATTTCTGCCCGATACCACCGCTGTACACCAGCCCGTGGTCGAGCAATTTTGCATTTATGCCGCTGGAGTCGTAAGGATTGAAGCGTTCGCCGTGGGCATCGATATCGGCGTAGTCTTCCTGCTCCAGCTTTGACCACATGTCTTCGCGCTCGGTCAGCCAGTTGCCGATGTCATCGGTGGACAGCTCGTCGCTGAAGCGGCGGGCTTTCTCCCAGCGGTAAAACTCGCGCATTTTCAGCAGGTACACGCACAGGGTGTAATTGCCCGCGTGGCGCGCATCCGAAATATGGCAGTTGCGCTGCACTGCATCGGCGAGTTGTTTGCTGTCGGGCGCCATCTCGGTTGCTATAGACCTCTTATTTTCACGGTGATTGCTGACTCGAAACAGTATACTATTCACCCCCATGTCTTACACCTTTGTTTTGTATGGTGTTTCCGAGTGAAAATACGAGTCAAGAGCAAGTGGAACAATAAAGATCGCGAGCGCACGCCCACCGAGGTTGGCAGCGCGATCGGCTTTAACCTGTGGCGCATCGCCGGTGCCAACGTATTGCACATGGAAAACGAGGGCTATCAGACCGATACCCATCATCAACGTCTCGACGTGATCGCCGAGCTGGTGGCGTTTTTCGTCCATGTCATCGACCGCCTGTTGCTGAAAAAAGAATACAGCGAAGACAAACGCCGCGACCTGGTCACCGCGCTGGCGCTCAACCTGGCCAAAACCATGAAAGACAACCGGCTCGACGCCGGCGGCGAAAAATCCGATTTCAGCGCCGAGTTCATC
>JBATHJ010000113.1:0-7827 GCA_049666625.1 Gammaproteobacteria bacterium
TTATTTGCGTTCTTCGCGGACTGATTTAGCTTCTAGCCACTAAGAATGAGCTTATATCAAATGTCAGTCTACCAGCGGCAACTTCAGCCTGGCAGTATCGGCAACGGGCGTGCGTTGTGGCAGCTGCGACGCGAGAGTGTGTAGCAGTTTTTCTGCCGTGGCGCGGTACGAAGTGAGTTTGCCGCCGAGCACGCTGACGACGCGCGGATGTTGCTCATCATCGCGCACGAACACGGTGTCGCGCGATTTTGAAAACGCCGCGCCCTCGCCTGCCGGCAGCACGCGCAGGCCGGCGAAAGCTTCGATCACATCGGCTGCGGTATAGTGATGATTAAAATGGTGATTGTAAATTTCCAGCAGGTATTCAATTTCAGTTTGTGTCGCTGCCACTGCGGCAGGATCTCCACTATAAGGGGTTTCGGTAGTGCCCACCATCACCCGGTCTTTCCACGGCAGCACAAACACCGCGCGCCTGTCATTGGGTGATTCCAGGTAATACGGGTGTGAGACATTGCCCGGCAATACGATATGCGCGCCCTGTACCAGCGAAATCGGTAGCGGTGGCTGTTGCGTTAAACGCGCGTGCATTCGATCGACCCACGGCCCGGTCGCATTAATAACCATACGTGTACTGAACTGGTTGACATTGTTTTCAGACTGGCAGCTCAGCGTTACAGTCTCAGCGTTGTGCACTGCTGACTGCACCTCGGTGTTGTATCGAACCGTCACACCCAGCGACTGTGCAGACTGGATAACTGCGCGAGTCAGGCGCGCATCGTCGGTTTGCGCATCGTAATAGCAGAACACGGCATCAAGATTGTCGGTCGCCAGGCCATCAAGTTGTGACCAGTGTGCTTTAGCCACGCGGTGAAACCCGCGACGGCTAAACAGCGAATACAGCACCAGGCCGGCAAATATTTTCCACGGTCGTCGCGTAGTCGAGCTATACACCGGTATATGAAACGGCTTAAGCCTGACCAGCTGCGGCGCATTCTGCAGCAATATCGCACGTTCACGCAGGCATTCCATCACCAGTGCAAACTGTGCACTTTCGAGATAACGCAGCCCGCCGTGAATCAGCTTGGATGATTTACACGATGTGGCCAGCGCGGGTCGATCATATTGCTCGAGCAACAGCACTTTATACCCTGCCGCTGCCGCCACCTGCGCAATACCTGCGCCATGAATACCGGCGCCGATCACCGTGATATCGTACATCTCGCTATCATTCATGCTGACAGGCACCCTGCTGCAAGACAAGGTCCTGCAGTAGTTCGACAATATGATCGGTTTCAACAAACGCTACACCACGTCTGCCCCAGTCGAGCGCGAGCTGCGCGGTTTCGACGCCGTACAACATCCATTGCCATCGCCCCGACCAGGGTTCAGACGTGTTGATCTTGCGCTGGTTGCAAATCAGGAAATCGGGTTGCAGCTGTTCTGCGCTGGCTTGATGCACAGCATCGTATTTAGTCAGCACCCAGCCAGTGCGCAGTTCGCTATGCTTTTGTACATAATCCACAGCCGATTCACTGAACGATATAACAACACACTGGCTATGATATTTTTCAAGCTCTGCAATTAATAACTGCATGACTTTTTCAACACCCCAGTGCGCAAGCGACTCTTCCTTGATTTCGACAAACGCGGTCAGCGCGGGATGCGCCGCAATGACATCGAGCAGTTGCTGTAATGCAGGCACTGGCGCGGGGAAAAATTTGTCGCCAAATCGAAGCGCTTCATGCACGCTGACGGCCTGCAACTCGGCGACTGTAGCCTCAAACACCGAACCGTCGATAGCGGCGGTGCGTTTCAGAGTGACATCGTGGATCACGGCAAACCTGCCATCGGCGCACATTTGCACATCAAACTCGATGCAGCAGGCGCCGGCATCGAGCGCCGCATGCACGCTGGCCAGGGTGTTTTCCGGCGCTTGCGCAGAATAGCCGCGGTGCGCGACCAGCACGGGCGTCATAGCGTATTATCCTGCGCGATTAATAATGCCTGCAATGACTCCATCGCCGCATGATAACGCGATTGAATACCCGCATCATGCAGTGGTGTAAATAATGTGGACTGTTTACGCGTGTCCCAGTGCCGCGGCTGCCCGGCGGCCAGCCAGGCGATACCACGCGCCGTAGCTTCCGGCGCCATGCCACGCTCGACCGGCAGGCCACTCAGGTTCGCCAGCTTCTGGCACAGCGCATCCAGGTTTGACAGGCCGCCGCTGACGCGCAAACCCTGCAAGCGCGATTCATTGTGCATCAACTCAAGATTGGCCTGCAACATAAACAGGATGCTCTCGACAACAGCGCACATGCGTTGTGCAGGCGTAAGATTTTCTTCCAAAAAATGCGGTGTTATCTGTGCGTTCCACCACGGCGAACCAAGCCCGCCGACGCTATTGATAAACAAGGGCGGCGCAGCCACTTCATCCAGCCAGCGCGGCAAGGCCTCTCGTGAATCCGTGATCTGGTATTTTTCAGCCACCCATGCAAGCGCACTGCCTGCGCCATTGACCGTGGCCTCACGCAACCAGGTGATTGTTTCTGCGCTCGATAGCGCCACCCCACTCAACTGTTTTTGACTGCTGCAATAATGTGTTAACGCGCGCAATGCAAATGCACCTGTGCCAAGGTTGACCAGTGCCACGTCAGGCGCAGGCGACCCTGCCGCATAAAATGCGGCATTCTGATCACCGCTGACCGCTGTCAGTGGAATCGCCGCTGCTTTGAGTACACCGTATCGGTGACAGATCGGTTTGCAGTCGGGCAGCAAACGCCTCTCAACTGCAAAAAGTTTGCACAGTGACTCTGACCAGTTGAGTTTTTCAAGATCGAACAGCTGCGTGCGTTGTGCATTGCAATGGTCAACCAGGTAGGGTTTTTCAGCCAGCAGGTGGTACAGCAGGTAACTCACCAGTGGCGAGATTCTGTCAGCCTGTTTATATTCAGTTCTAGCTGCGAGCCATTGAATTTTACTCGCGCCGTAGTGTGCGGATAATGGCAGGCCGGAAATGCGCTGAATGTCTTCTGCCTGAGGCTTTAATGCTTCTAGTGCAGCAGCTGCGCGCACATCCTGCCAGCTCAACGCGGGGGTGATCGCGTCACCATCCGCTTGCCAGCCGAGTACGGTCGAACGTTGTGTGGCAAGGCCACAGGCGGTAATTTTTCGGCCGGCCCCTTGCGCGAGCACATCCGCCACTGCCGTGTTGACACTTTGCAACAGTTGCTCCGCCGACTGCTCAACGCGTGCCGCATCCAGCCTGTGCAACTTAACTTCAACCACCGACTTCGCGATTTCATTCCCGGCATCGTCAAACAGGATCGCGCGGCTTGCATGCGTGCCCTGGTCGATCGCCAGTGTACAGCCCATGTTCAGCGACGAACCCGGAACTCAGGCAAAGTGATGGCCTTCGTGATCGAGTAACTCGCGCTTGATGCTGTGTACTGCGCCCGAGGTCGTGCCTGCATAACCACCGATACCACTTGCAGATACGATGCGATGGCACGGCACGATCAACGGTACCGGGTTACGCCGGCAGGCATTGCCCACCGCACGCGCCGAGGTTTTTAGTTTTTTTGCCAGTTCACCATACGTTTTTACTGTCCCGAACGGGACTTTCAGCAGCTCGCGCCAGACTTTTTTCTGGAAGTCGGTGCCGTGCAGATCGAGCTTCACATCAAAATCACCGGCATTATGTTTACAGTAGGCATTAATCTGACGCACGATTTTTTTAGCGGCCGACGATGTCGGCGCAATTTCAGATTTATCCTGTTGTAGAAAATCAATCGCCACGAGTTCATCCGCATTCAGCACCAGCGCCATATGCGCGAACGGTGTTTTGACGCTTGCCTGGTAGTTCTGTTTCATGACTCAATCCCCTTGTCGTTGTTTTCAGCATTGCGCAACAATTCAATCTGTTGCATCGCCTGCCTGATCCAGGTACGCCGGGTCTCACTGGCAGTCATCGCCAGCAACTCATCGTACATCGAGTATGCATCATCATAAAGTTTTGCCTTGACCAGCGCATCGGCCGCCTTGTAGCGCGCCGACTGTGACCACAGGTCGGTCATCGCGGGGTCGACTGCACGCGCCGACATCAGGTATAACCATGCCGATTGCGCGTAACGTTTTAATGCAAAGTTCGATTCGGCTTTCCAGAAATACAGTTCACGCTGATATTTTTCATCCAGCCATTCATACTTGATCAGGCTGAACAGTTCCAGCGCCTGCGCATGCTGCTCGACGGCCTGCAAATCAAATAACACCTGGAAATACTGGTCAACCATGGCCGCGTCAAGCTGGCTGATATGTTCGATCGCCTTGTGCAGTACTGCCACACCTTCCTTATAATTGCCTTCGAGCACCAGCACGCGTGCCTTGCGCATGCGCCAGTCGAACGGGTTTTTATCTTCCGGCGGTTCCTGCAATGTCAGCATCAGGCGTGCGGCAAGGTCAATCTGCCCACTGGTCAATGCATAATCCACCAGCCGGAACCTGACTTCAGCAGGCAGGGATTCGAGCGCCGCGATACGTGTACTGCGCAGGTATAACTGGCTAACGATTTCCAGACCGTTTTCATTTTTTGAAACCAGCTCGACCAGCGCGCGGTGAGCATCATCACGGCTTTTCTGCGTATGTGAGTTCAATGCCAGCACGGCATACAGGCCTGTGGCACGCACCGGCGAGCTGGCTTCGATTTGTTTCGCCAGTTTTGCCCAGCCGGCATCATCACCCACCAGCAACTTGTTTTCATTGCCGGTACTTTGACCCAGTTGTTCATACAGGGCCCAGAGTTTGTCCGCGCCAACCTCGAAGCCATCGCCCAGTGCGCTCGACTGATCACCCAGCGAGAGCATTTTTTCCAGTGCGATACACGCCAGGCCGGGGTCGGCCATCAGCCGTGCACGTTCGTATAGCACGTAATTAAATGCCCAGACTTCGCCCTTGCTGAGCAATTTTTTTTCAGTGGCCTTGTCTTTGGTGGCTTTTGATTTATCGGTTTTTGCTTTTGCGAGTTTTTTTACAAGCGCGGCGTTTTCATCCAGTATCTGGTTCACCGATTTAACAACAGCAAAGGATTTTCTGGGGTCTGCGCGTACTGTTGCGACCATACTCAATGCACGTGCAATACCGCTTTCACTTGTCTTCAATACCTCAACAGCTTCGCTATAACGCGAAGTTCGCAACAGTACGCGCGCCTGCAGCACCTTCCATTCTTCGTCATTTGCCACCGGTGTGTCGGCATAGTCCTGCTGATATTTCTGCAGTGCCTTTTGTGCATCATCAACATCATCCAGTTGCAAATAGGCGCGCACGATGAGCTGACGCAGCACGACATTGACGGGCGCGTTATCGATGCCCGCGGGCTGGTTCCATAACAGGCTGCGTGCTTTTTGCAACGCCGGATGCGGCTGTTTTAACTGCAAATGTGCCACCACCTGCTGGGTGATAAACCATTGCCGTATCAGTTCGGTGATTTCTTTATTAGGGACCGCGTTGTCCAGCAGCTGGTTGCTGCGTTGCAGTAATTCCTGCCAGCGGCCACTGCTGGCCAGCAGGATGATGCGTTTATGTTCAAACGCGTACCAGTCGGGGGAATACTGCGGCCATTGCGCCTGCTCATCATCGAGCAGCTTGAGCGCGAGTGACGACATACCCAGCGCGACCATTTCATCCAGCTGGGCGAGTGACTGAAAAGCCAGCGCCGATGCCGGCGCCGTTGGCGGTGCAGACGCAGTTGCAGATGTTTGCGGCGATTTCACGCCAGTGGGCACGGTCGGTGTGGACACCGGTGGCTCAGCGGCGCGGGACAATCCCGCCGCGAACAACAGGCTGAGTGTCAGAACAGTTGCGCGCATCAGGACTTTATTTTGCACAAATAAAAATGGCTCATGGTGTGTACCATGAGCCATTTGATAGTGATTCGCAATATTTGTTGCAAATTACTTTGCTTATAACTTTTCTTTAATACGTGCCGCCTTGCCGGTCAGGCCACGCAGGTAGTACAGCTTGGCACGACGCACTTTACCGCGACGCTTGACTTCGATTTCAGCGACCACGTTGCTGAAGGTCTGGAATACACGCTCGACACCTTCACCGTGGGAAATTTTGCGAACAGTGAACGCGGAGTTAAGACCGCGGTTGCGCTTGGCGATGACCAGGCCTTCGAAAGCCTGCAGACGCTCACGCTCACCTTCCTTTACGCGTACCTGGACTACCACGGTATCGCCGGGATAAAACTCGGGCACTGTGCGGGTCATCTGTTCCGCTTCAAGCTGTTGAATAATGTTGCTCATTGTCATACTCCGCTACAAATGCGTTTACTGTTGCGCCTGTTCCTGCTGGAACTCGGCGAGTAATTTTTTCTGCTCTTCATCCAGTTGCAAAGCGTCCAGTACGTCCGGTCTTCGCAACCATGTTCTGCCCAGCGACTGTTTCAGCCGCCAGCGGGCGATGACTTTATGATCACCCCCCAGTAAAACTTCCGGTACGCGCTGGCCGTCGATGTCTTCAGGCCGGGTGTAGTGCGGACAGTCCAGCAGACCGTTCATGAACGAATCCTGCTGCGCCGATGCATCATCACCCAGCACGCCGGGGAGCAAACGGCTGGTGGCGTCGATCACCACCGCGGCGGCGAGTTCGCCACCGCTCAATACATAATCACCGATCGACCATTCGGCATCCACATGCTGCGCAATAATGCGCTCGTCGATGCCTTCGTATCGCCCCGCGATCAGAATCAGGTCCTGCCCATGTGTGGCAGCATCGATCAGCATCGGCTGTTTCAGTACTTCACCCTGCGGACTCAGGTATATCACCCTGGCATCTGCACTCGCAGCTGCGCGTGCGGCGGCGATGGTTTCAACCAGCGGCTGCACTTTCATCAGCATGCCGGGGCCACCGCCATAGGGCCGGTCATCCACCGTGCGGTGCCTGTCGTGGGTGAAATCACGCGGATTCCAGCACTGCAGGTTGATTGCACCCTGCTTGATCGCACGGCCCAGCACGCCGTAGCCACACAGGGCTTCAATCATTTCTGGAAACAGGCTGATGACGTGAAAATTCAGCGCCATCTCAGTCTCCGGCTGTCCAGTCGGCATCCCAGTCGACCCGTATTTCGCCCCTGTCGAGATCGACCCTGATCACGCTTTTGCCCATCACCCAGGGAACCAGGTATTCTTTTTCACCTTTGACTACCAGCACATCGTTGGCGCCGGTTTCCATCAGGTTTTGTACTTCACCCAGCAACTCACCGTGTTTGCCGAGTACGCGCAGGCCAATCAGGTCGCGCCAGTAGAATTCATTGTCCTGCAGTGTTTCGAGCTGGCTCTTGTAGATGCCAATTTCACTGCCACTGAGCAGTTGCGCCGCATCACGGTCGTCAACCTGCTCGATTTTTGCAATCACGGTTTTGGCATGCGCGCGCGCGCTTTCGAGTTTCACTTCGCGCCAGCCGTCTCCCCCGCCATCTCGGTCGCCCTGGCGTAATAACCAGGGCCTGTATTCACCGATGGCTTCTCGCGGCTCGGTCCAGGACAACAGCTTGACCCAGCCCTTTACGCCATACGTGCCTGTAATCTTGCCGACAATAATAATGTCGTCTGCAGCCACAGGCGGACCGCAATCAGGCAGCGGCTTGTTTCTGCGCTTCCTTAACCAGGCTTTTCACACGCTCAGACGTGGTTGCACCCACGCCGACCCAGTGTGAAACGCGGTCAAGATCAACCTGCAGGCGCTTTTCAGCACCGCGTGCATTCGGGTTGAAATACCCCAGACGCTCGATATAACGACCATCACGCGAGGCGCGCGAGTCTTTCACTT
>JBATHJ010000114.1:0-8118 GCA_049666625.1 Gammaproteobacteria bacterium
GAACAGCTGATCCTCAACATCGAGCTTGTGTTTCAACGCGATAAGCGCAATGCCGAAATTCCGCGTGGCGTGGTCCACGCTGACCTGTTCCGCGATAATGCATTATGGGATGGCGATAGCCTCAGCGGGATTATCGATTTTTATTACGCCTGTGATGATGTTTTGCTGTATGACCTGGCGGTGACGGCCAACGACTGGTGCTGCAATCTTGATTACAGCCTGAATCACGACAAGGTGGTTGCACTGCTCACGCATTACAATAAACACCGTGCACTGACGAAAATCGAGCAACGTTATTGGCCCACCATGCTACGCGCTGCGGCCCTGCGCTTCTGGTTGTCACGTTTATACGACAAACATTTTCCGCGCCCGGGCGAACTGGTGCACACCAAGGATCCGGACGAGTTCGAAGCCATACTTGTAGACCGCATTAACCAGCAGGACAAGTACCAGACCTTCTGGATATGATGTACGCCCGGTACACATGCAGGCGTGTTTTTAATTTCGTCAAGAATGCGCTGATCACGCAAGCATACTTGTTAGTGCCTGCTCATGATTAAAACCCTCGCCAACAAAATCGAAACCCTGATCGATGTTAGCGGTCGCGCAGTCTCGTGGCTGGCGCTATTGATGGTGATCATTACGTTCATCGTGGTGATATTGCGCTATTTGTTCGACTATGGATCTATCGCATTGCAGGAGTCAGTCACCTATATGCACGCGACATTATTTCTGGTGGGCGCCGCGTGGACCTTGCAACACAATGCGCACGTGCGTGTTGATATAATCTATAACCGCTGCAGCGATAAAACCCGCGCGCTGATTGATTTGCTCGGCAGCGTATTTTTATTAATGCCACTGATGTTGTTTATCGCCTGGATCAGCTGGTATTACGTGGCCGACAGCTGGAGTGTTTACGAAGGATCACAGGAAGCCGGCGGGTTGCCCGGGGTATTCGCGTTAAAAAGTTTGATCCTGGTAATGGCTGCGCTGCTGGTTTTGCAGGCGGTTGCGAACATCCTTAACGCGATAACAATAGTGCGAGGTCACCACTGATGGAGTGGATGGCGTTCGCCTTGTTCGCTGTGGCGTTTATATTTTTGCTCAGCGGATACCCGGTGGCGTTCACCCTTGGTGGCACCGCGTTAATATTCAGCGCCATCGGCAGCATGACCGGTTCATTCGATTCGGTATTTCTTGAAGCATTACCCAACCGGCTGTACGGCATCATGATCAACAAGATCCTGATTGCAGTGCCGTTATTTGTATTCATGGGCGTAATGCTGGAGCGTTCGAAAATTGCCGATGACCTGCTCAATACCATGTCGCGACTGTTCGGCCCGTTGCGCGGCGGCATGGGTATTTCGGTGACCCTGGTTGGCATGTTGCTCGCCGCCAGCACCGGGATTGTCGGCGCCACCGTGGTCACCATGGGCCTGTTGTCACTACCCACCATGCTAAAACGCGGTTATCAACCGGAAGTGGCCACCGGTTTGATTTGTGCTTCGGGCACACTCGGACAAATCATTCCGCCGTCTATCGTGCTGGTTCTGCTCGGCGATGTGCTGTCATCGGCGTATCAGCAGGCACAACTCGACATGGGGATTTTTTCACCGGAGACCGTGTCGGTCGGCGACCTGTTTGTCGGCGCGCTTATTCCCGGCATCATGCTGGTGTTTTTATACATACTTTATATCGCGGTGCTTGCCTGGCTAAAACCCGCCACCATGCCGGCCATGCCGAAAGATGCACACGCTGATTCGGTACACATTCTCGAAGATGTCATCGTCAGCATGCTGCCACCGCTGGGGTTGATTGTGGCCGTACTCGGTTCGATTATCGTCGGGCTGGCGACACCGACCGAAGCAGCAGGCCTGGGTGCGGTCGGGGCGATGTTACTCGCCGCGATGAAAAAGCAGCTTACCGTGCAAAACTTGCGCGAAGTGGTTACCAGCACCACCCGCGTGACCAGCATGGTGTTCATGATTCTTATCGGTGCGTCGTTGTTCTCGCTGGTGTTCCGTGGCTTTGGTGGTGATGACCTGGTACACGAACTGCTTAGCAGTTTGCCCGGCGGGGTATTTGCCGCGGTGTTCGTGGTGATGCTGGTCATGTTCCTGCTCGGTTTCGTGCTCGACTTTATCGAAATCACTTTCGTCGTTGTGCCCATCGTCGGCCCGGTACTGCTCGCCATGGGGGTTGACCCGGTCTGGCTCGGCATCATGATTGCAATCAACCTGCAAACCTCGTTTCTCACCCCGCCGTTCGGCTTCGCATTGTTCTACCTGCGCGGTGTTGCCCCGGCAGAAATCAGGACTTCACAAATATATAAAGGCGTGGTGCCATTCATTGCCATCCAGTTACTCGCCATGGCATTGATTGCATGGTGGCCCCAGATTGCAACCTGGTTACCGGGACAGATTTCCTGAAGCGTACATAAAGTGTAGTTACAAAAACCGCTGAGAAAAACGGGTCTAAACACAAAACCTTAGTCCGCGAAAAACGCAAAGAACGCGAATTTTTTCTTTCTGCGCCTGCGGCGCAGTGCTGTGGATTACCTGCTTTTAATTTGCGTTCTTTGCGTTTTTCGCGGACTAACGCTTTTTTTATGACCTAGTTCACAACCATGCCGTTTTTGTCGAGCACCATCAACACTTTCACTTTGCCGTTGACCAGGCTTGAATCGATGTAGCTGATGCCGCCGGGGCTGTTTGCGACGGTTTTGAGTACTTCAGTATACGAACCAAGCTCGACTGGCTGGCTGTTGCTTCCCATGCTGATCTTGCGTCGCCAGTAGCGCAACAGGCTGGTTTCATCCATGCCGAGTACTGTTGCATAAAACTGTTCACGATCCGGACTGCCCGCGTTGTGATTAATCGGTTTTGCATACAATCCTTCAGGGAAGGACCTGCGCTCGCCAAGAAATAATTTTTTAATGTCCTGAGTGTTCAATTGTCCTTCAGCGTAGCCCGGGTTAACAATAATGGCTAAATCTGCAAATGCAGTGGTGCTGGCAATAAGGGCGATGCTGGTAGCAATAAGTTTTAATCGTCCAAACATTCATGGGTCTCCAGAGTTTATAAATCGTGATATGCACTCAAAACGGCTGTTCCCAGGCCATCGTGCAGCAAATATGAGCGAATTATAATATTAGAATTATTCTATCGTGACGAGCTAAGGACTAGCGGCAAGATTGAACCGACGAAGTGAGAATTGTGCCCTGTCGGGCGGGTAATACCTGGGTGTTTAAACAGGGTACAGACAGGTTCAACTGAATCAACAGTCAGCACAAAGCCCGCCAGGTATTACATCCCGCAAGCTTATCGGGTGACGAGCTGTTCCCATGCTGATTTCACCCTGTCTGTCACCTGTATTTTTTTATCGCGTTTTAAATCTTCTGGAATTTTGTCGAGCGATATAACACGCTCAGGACGGCCCTTGGGAAACTCGGCCTGGTAATCAAAAAACAGGTAACCATTGACGGGTACACCAGGCATTGCTGATGACAGTATCTTGACCTGGTAATCGAGCTCGTACAGCGGGTTTTCGAATCGGAAACTTTTCTGGTCTACCATCTGGGTCCAGTCATCAATGTTATCGGCGCAAAATATTCTTCCGGGATACTGTTTGTATGCCAGCAGGCTGATGCCATCGTGGCGCATGATGAGACGGTCGATGGTGAAGTAATTACCAAGTCCGTCAGGCCATTGCAGGTTTGATATTTGTTTGACACCGAGGCGATTCAGACGATAGCGGGTTTTCAGATTCAGCCAGCCATGTTTGATCTTTTTGCGCAGTAGAATAACAGCGAGCACAACGACGAGTACTGACACACCGAGCAGGATTGCCGGCTTATCATGGATGGGTAGATCTATTTGTGCGAGTTCGTTTATATTCATATTTTGCTGGTTGATCTGGCTGCCAGGCCCGGCTGACGGTTGCTGGTATTAGCACTGTGACCCTGTATCACGACCCGGGTTCAGCCTGTACCCGGCAATCTCGATGAACGGCACGGCCAGCGGCATGCTGAAACTTTGCGGTTCTCGCCATCAAACAGGCATAGTCGGGATTTAAATAGCGGGTACAATGGCGCCATGCAACGCTATAAAATCCTTCATCGCACGTATTACAATTTTGCTGCCGAGGTCCGGCTGCAACCGCACGCATTGCGCCTGCGGCCGCGGGAAGGCCATGAACTGCGCATCGAGTCATCCAGCCTGGTGATTTCACCCACCGCCAGCGTGCGCTGGCAACTCGACATGGAAGACAATTCGATAGCGATCGCGAGCTTTGAATCACGCACTCGCCAGTTGTCGATCGAGAGTGAAGTCATTATTGCGCAATTTAACGAGAACCCGCTCGATTTCCTCGTGGCCGACTACGCGGTCGATTTTCCGTTTGCGTATACCCCCGAAGAACAGGTGGTGCTGTTGCCTTACATGATCCTGGCGCTGCCGGAATCGAGTAGCCAGCTGGCTGAACTGGTCGCGAAAATATGGCAGCCGGGCGAGTCAATTCAAACCACCGCGCTATTGCAACGTATTATCATCCATATCAACCAGTCACTGTCATACAAGATACGTGAGGAACCTGGTGTGCAAACCCCGGCGCAAACCCTGTCAAAACAATCGGGCTCCTGCCGCGACTTTGCGTATTTGTTCATGGAAATAACGCGCAGCATTGGCCTGGCTTCACGGTTTGTCAGCGGCTATCTGAATGCGGAACCTTCATCGGCTGATTTTGGCGCTACCCATGCCTGGGCTGAAGTCTACTTGCCCGGTGTTGGCTGGAAAGGTTTTGATCCGACCTCGGGATTGATCGTGGGACCGAATCACATTGCGGTGGCAGTGGCCCGGTTGCCCGATTCAGTGCCGCCCATTGCAGGCGCCTATGTCGGGCCGCCGGGCGCAACGCTTGATGTCGGCGTCTGGGTCACCGAGCTGGCGTAACACTGTTGTCGGTGCTTTAAAGGGCGCGTTATTACGACGCACTGATACATACGTCGTAATAACGCTGACAGCATTTAAGCTGCGTTCTTTACCTTATCTGAAAGATAAGCTTCGAGCGCTTCTGATCCGCCGATACGCTCACCATTGATAAATACCTGCGGTACAGTAAATGCACCTGAGATTGCGCGAATGGTGGATTCACTAAAATCGCGATTCAGCACCAGTTCTTCAAACTCGACCCCCGCATCGTGCAGCAGGCCCTTGGCACGTACACAGAAAGGACAGCCTTCACGACTAAACACGGTGACATCGCGCGGCGCTTCGGCGTTCGGTGCGAGATACGCCAGCATGGTATCTGCATCCGAGACCTCGAAAGGATCACCCGGCACATCCGCTTCGATAAACATTTTTTCGATCACGCCGTCTTTTACCAGCATGGAATAGCGCCAGGAACGGTCACCAAATCCGAGATCGTTTTTCGGCACCAGCATATCCATGCCGCGGCTGAAGTCACCGTTGCCATCAGGCAGGAAAGTGACGTTGCCGGCTTTTTGCTCACTGCGCCATTCGTTCATAACGAATGCATCGTTCACCGAAATGCATACCACTTCATCGACACCGTTCTGTTTTAGCGTGGGTGTCAGCTGGTTGTAGCGCGGCACGTGAGTAGATGAACAGGTCGGGGTAAAGGCACCCGGCAGTGAAAACACCACCACGGTCCTGCCTTTGAATATGTCATCGCTGCTCACATCACGCCACTCGTGGTTGTCGCGCGTGTGGAATGTCACCTGCGGGATTTTCTGGCCTTCTCTATTTTCAAACATATGGTTTCTCCTGGTGGTACTGGTGTTTGCTAAATGGCTAAATCTCGGTCAGCATTAAAACTGACTACAGGAGGGAGTATCGGGCACCAGGCGTAATAGATAAAATCGTTTGTAACAATAGCGACGATAGCCTATATCAATTATATAAGCCATTGTTATATCAGTGAATAAAGTGCTGCCGGGCTGATTTCTATATGTCCGCGGGTAGCTCGGCGTCGTGATAGATGTTCTGCACATCATCGAGGTCATTCAGCATTTCCATAAACTTGTTGAAGGTTTCAACATCCTCACCCGTTATTGGCGTGGTGTTTTTGGGCAGGTACTGAATTTCGTCGACGTCAAAATCGATTTCTCCGAAAGCATCGGTGAGCGCCTGTCTGGTCTTGAAGTATTCTGTGTTCGGCGCGAACACGGTGATTTTGCCGTCTTCATTTTCAATATCGGTGACATCGACATCCGCCATCAGCAGGGCTTCCAGCACCGCGTCTTCGTCATCATTCATAAATGCCAGGATTGCGCTGTGATCAAACATGTGACTGACGCTACCCTGGGTACCGATTTTGCATTTCGATTTGGTGAAACACTGGCGCACATCACCAAAGGTGCGGTTGGGATTGTCGGTCAGGCACTCGACCATCACCATGCAGTTGCCCGGACCATAGCCTTCATATATCGCCGGGGAATAATCTTCGCCACCACCGCCCTTTGCCTTGTTGATTGCCTTTTCGATGACATGGCTGGGCACCTGGTCTTTCTTGGCACGCTCGATCAGGCCACGCAGTGCAACATTGCCCGCCGGATCAAGCCCGCCCGACTTGGCGCACACGTAAATCTCACGACCGTAGCGGCTGTAGACTTTGGCCTTGGCATCCGAGGTTTTCGCGATGGACAATTTTCGGTTCTGATAGGCTCTGCCCATTTGACTGCTGCTCCACACATATAAAGGCCGGAATTTTACAGCTAAGTCTTTGTCGTGGGAACAGCCCGGCAATTTGCATGACATTTGTCAGGTAACAGGCACTTTTTTCTAAAATGCGTGGTTCGAGCATGCCGGTTGACTGGTTCTTGATAAATAACCGGCTTAAGATTTGCCACAGACCCGGACTGACGCATTCTGAAGTTTGATTGCCAGGATAATCTTCTTCTCACATTGACGTGACAGTTCTTAACATCCAGAAGACTCGGCGGTGAAGAACCATGACAAACCTGACACTCGTTATCGGCAATAAAAATTATTCATCGTGGTCACTGCGTCCATGGCTGCTGATGCGGCATTTCAAACTGGCGTTTAACGAACAACGCGTACCCCTGTTTACCGAATCGACTGAGAGCGATCTCGCACCTTATTTTTCCGATTCAAAAGTGCCGGTGCTGATCGATGGCGAAATAACAGTATGGGACTCGCTGTCGATTTGCGAATATATCTCGGAAAACTATCTCGACAATAAAGCCTGGCCGCAAGATTCCTATGCACGCGCAATCGCCCGCTCTGCCAGTGCAGAAATGCATTCGAGTTTCGCGCATCTACGCAATGAAATGCCGATGAATTGCCGACGCGAGATTTCAGCCATCACGCTGTCTGAAAAAGCCCTGCATGAAGTTGACCGCGTTAAACAGATCTGGCGCAAATGTCGTGATGAATACGGCAGTGATGGCCGCTGGCTGTTCGGTGTTTTTTCCATTGCTGATGCCATGTTTGCACCCGTAGTACTGCGCTTTCAAACCTATGGCGTTGAACTCGACGGACTGGAATATCAATACTCACAGTCATTGCTCTCACATCCTGATGTGCTCGGCTGGGTGGAAGCGAGCAGGGTCGAGACCGAAATCATCGCTGAAGACGAAGTATAATTGTCGCCCGACAATTCCGCAGTCGCAGACCCTGCTTATGATACGTGCACTCAACCTGGTTGCCCTGCTGTGCGCGCTGGTGTTTTTTTCAAGCATATTCGTGGCGCATGTGCTCAAGCCCGAGCTCGACTGGATAAGCCAGACGCTCAGCATGTATGCACTGGATGATTTCGGCTATGTTATTAACACCGGCTTTATCTGCATTGGAATCACACAGATTCTGCTCGCGACAGCTTTGTTTATCGACAAGCCTTTTGATGTAGCAAAAGCGGCTGGACTACTACTGGGTGCCGGACTCGGGGTACTGCTGGTGGCGATATTCCCAACCGAAGCGCAACCGACTGGTCTGGTGTCACAACTGCCACACATTGTCGGTGCAATTATGCAATTTTTACTGTTTCCTTTCGCAGCGCTCGCTATCGCCCGCGCCATGAACGCGGGCAGATTTAAATCGTATAGCCTGGTCACGGCTTATGCGACCATGAAATTGTTTA
>JBATHJ010000115.1:0-8074 GCA_049666625.1 Gammaproteobacteria bacterium
CTCGGTTGCACGCTCACTGAAGCTCACCGGTGAAATACCCGGGGTACACGACAGGCACTTCTGGGTGCCGGAATAAATCGCATCAATGCCCCAGTCATCAACCTGTACTTCGATGCCGCCCAATGAAGTGACCGCATCGACAATCGTCAGCGCGCCATACTTTTGCGCAATTTCGCACAACACTTTGGCATCCGAGCGCGCACCGGTTGACGTTTCAGCATGGACAAATGCCAGCACCTTGGCCCTGGGAAGAGATTTAAAAGCGTCTTCAACCTTGTTCGGATCGACCGGTTTGCCCCAGTCGTCTTCGACCATGATGGCGGTCGCGCCACAACGTTCGACATTTTCTTTCATGCGTCCACCGAAAACCCCGTTCTGGCATACGATGACCTTGTCGCCGGGCTCGAGCAAATTAACAAAACAGGTTTCCATGCCTGCCGAGCCGGGCGCAGACACCGGGATCGTCAGCTGGTTTTTGGTGGCAAAGGCGTATTGCAGCATTTCCTTGACTTCATCCATCATGCCGACAAAAAGCGGGTCGAGATGGCCGATGCAGGGCCGCGCCATGGCAGAGGTAACGCGTGGGTGCACATCGGAAGGCCCCGGGCCCATCAGGGTGCGCACGGGAGGATTGAATGAAGTTATGGCCATGGGTTGTCCTGTCTGGTAGGTCGGTTTTTCAAATGGCGGCTATTCTGCCATGAAAGCCAAATATCGACTAGCTGCGAACTCTACGGCCGCTAACGCCGGGCGTGCTTGCGGTAATCATCATAAATTTGATTCAGACCGTGCGTGCCGATGTAGCCGGGCACGATGGATTCGATGCTGGTGGGCTCGCGTTCGCCCTGCGGGCAGATACTGTCAACTTTAAGCGAATTATAATTGTCGACCGAAAAAGGCTTGCCCGGCAGCCATTCGAAAATATTGGCCTGAATTTTACTCAGGCTGTCGGGTAGACCGAGAATGATGCGCTTCAGGCCGAGCAGCCTGGCGGTGTAACGCACCAGTTCGGCGAGGCTGTACTCATGCGGGCCACACAGGTCGTAACGTTTGCCATAGGTTGAAGGATCGTCGAGTGCGCTGACAAAGCGGCTGGCAACATCGCCGACATACACCGGCGCAAAACGCGCATCGGGGCAGGCGAGCGGAAACACCGGTGTCAATTTGAGCAGGCCGGCAAAGCGGTTGAAGAAGCTGTCATTTTCGCCGAAGATCACCGAAGGCCGGAAACTGGTGACGGCAATACGGTCACTGTTATAGGTCAGCAGGGCGTTTTCGGCCTCGCCCTTGCTGCGCAGGTAAAAGCTTGGCGCGCCGCTGGCATCGGCATTGAGCGCGCTCATATGCAACAGGCGTTTCACCCGGTTATTGAGGCAGGCGTCGAGCACCAGTTTGGAGAGTTCAACATGCACCTTGTGAAAGCCGTCACCACGATGGCCTTTTTCATTCAGAATACCGACAAGATTGATGACTGCCTGGCAGTGGGCGAAATGCTTGAGTAACTGGCCGCGATCAAAAATATCCGCTTCGATGAGCGTGATGCCAGGTACTACCAGCAGCTCGCGGTGGCGTTCCCGCCGGCGGGTCAGAATTTTAACGCTATGGCCCGCGGCCGCCAGCCGCGCTGCAATGTGAGCACCGACAAAGCCGGTGCCGCCGAGCATACATATTTGAAGTTGTCGCATATTTCTTTAAGTTCGTGTTAATCCGTGGTAACTACTCTAACATAGCCATGTTAGTCGCTAATTTGAAATTGTCTGTGAATTTATCGAGCTCATCTGAAAAGCTGGCCGCTGTTCTCTCCGGAATGTCCCGATTACATTGTATTGTCAGGTATTTCCTGCTGCTGTTGCTGTTTTCCTCAACGGCGCAGGCTGCGGGCATTATCGAAGACATCCGTTTCGAGGGCAATGATGTCACCCAGGAATCGGTCATGCGCGAAGAGATGGTAGTAACCGAAGGCGATGCGGTGGTTATAGAGCGCATCGAGTGGTCGGTTCAGTACATCATGAACCTCGGTATATTTGAGAGGGTAAGCTATCGCACCGAGCCCGCCGAGACGCCTGATAATATCATACTGATTATTACAGTCATCGAGCGCTATTACATAATTCCGCTGCCTACCGCAAAACTCGATGGTGATAACCAGCTCGAGTACGGTGTCAAGTTACGCTGGAACAATGTGGCTGGCCTGAACCATCGATTGCGGCTGGATTTGATTAACAAGGGTACTGATCTTGGCGTAAATGAATTTCATCACAAGTTAGAATACGCAATGCCGCGCATCTTTTCGAGTCGCTATGCGGTCAGCCTGAAAATTGAAAATGAGGTTGGCGCTGATGATGATCCGATCAACGGGCAACAACGCCAGCAAAGTTACGGTATTGGGTTTGATGTGCTCAAATGGCTGGGGGATGATGGTGTCAGCAAGGGATTGTTTGCGTCTGGTGGCGCAAGTTACAGGGTGAAAGAAATTACTGCGCTCAATATACCACTGGCGCCAGATCAAAAACTGGACGCAGTCATATACACCGCGGGAATTGGATATAGTGATATAACTGAATACGAATTTAATCGCGAAGGTGCGTTTTTGCAGTACCGCATAGAATTCTCCGGCGATGACAGTCCGGGATTCAACCAGCCTTATACAAAATACGAAATCAATTACACACATTTGCATTCGTATAGCAACCTGGAGCCGTTGAACTTCAATTACAACATCGACATAGGCAGTTCGAACAATGACGTGCTGGGCGACAAGGCATTTTCTCTGGGAGGAAATACCGATCTGCGTGGTTACAGTACAGGTGCGTATCGTGGCAATGCTTTCCTGCGCGTCAATCTTGAATATTTGTCAGTGTTTGATGAGTCACCCCTGTTGCGCAAGGTGTACTTCATTGATTTTGGCGATGCCCAGGAATCGCTGGGTGACATCCGGTTTTCAACCTTGAAGACGGGTGTTGGCGCCGGCCTGCGCTGGAAATTGCGCCGCTTTGTGGATCTCGATCTCCGCGTCGATCTGGCCTATGGTGTTGAAAACAGAGATTTCCGATTTGGGCTGGGTACGCGCAGTACCTTTTGATACCGATAATCAATTTGGCGGGCAGTATTTATTTGTGCGTTCAGAATTGAACTTCGCAGTAAATGGATAGACAAAATTGCCATGATCACGTGTTAACATTCCGTTCCAGAACATTCCAGGAGTTAAAAAAAGTATGCTACGTAAAGCCCTGCTCAGCCTGATGATATTGGCGCCGCTCTCAAATGTGTCGGCTTCCGGTATTGATTTACGCCTTGGCAGCAAGACTGCAGAAATAGTTTATCTTACAGAATCTGCGACTTTTGGTTATGGCGGCGCCGATATCGGTTTTGGACTGTTTTTTAATGAGGCCGATGATTTTGTCGCCAGTGGCTCGGTGCTGGTGAGTGGTAGCAGTGCTGGCGATGTCCGGGCATTGCATTTTGGCGTCGGCGCCAAGGCGTATTTTGGTAGTATCGACGTGCAGCCAGAAAATCTTGAAGGGGGTGCGCTGGCGATTGGCGGCCAGGTGCGTTACGTGTTTCCCGCAAGTACTCCGCTGGCAATTTTAGGTGAATTGTTTATTGCGCCTTCGGTTACCAGTGTGTCAGATTTTGAAGGTATCAGTGAATATCGTCTTGCACTCGAACTGGAAGTGACGCCGAGTGCACGTGCATATATTGGTTATCGTCAGTTAAAGGTCGAAGTTGATAATAATGTAAAATTAAAACTTGATGACAGGGCTCACGTGGGTGTGCGGTTCTCTTTTTGAGCTATCGTGAATGTTTAATCAAAAAGGCGAGCGGGTGCTCGCCTTTTTTATGCCTGGTGTTTGAAACGAGGAGAACACATGCAGCCTATAGATAAACTGCTGGAAATCATGGCAGCCCTGCGTGATAAAGACTCAGGTTGTCCGTGGGATATCGAACAGGATTTCAAAAGCATCTCGGCCTATACCGTCGAGGAAGCCTATGAAGTGGCCGATGCCATCGAACGCAATGACATGCATGATCTGAAAGACGAGCTGGGTGACTTGCTGTTCCAGGTGGTGTTCCACGCGCAAATGGCAAAAGAGCAGGGCAAATTCGAGTTTGATGATGTTGTCAGCGCTATCAATGACAAGCTGGTGCGCAGGCACCCGCATGTGTTTGCTGATGAGCAGGTCGAGAGCACTGAACAGCTGGCTGAACGCTGGGAACAACACAAGCAGGCGGAACGCGATAATAAAAGCACTCATGAAAATGCCGGCTGTGCTCTCGATGGCATTGCGTCATCTCTTCCCGCGCTGCGCTGGTCGCAGAAAATTCAGAAACGTGCTGCTGCAACCGGGTTCGACTGGCCGAATATCAGCCCTGTATTCGACAAGCTCAACGAAGAACTGGCGGAATTAAAAGCAGAAATTGTGCATGAAAATAACCATGAAAGAATCCTTGACGAGTTTGGCGACGTATTGTTTGTATGTGTAAATCTGGCGATGCATCTTGGCGTAAACGCCGAGGAAGCATTGCGTTTTTCAAACAGAAAATTCATCAGTCGTTTCACCACGATGGAGCGGTTAATCCAGAGTGACTGTAAAACGCTTGATGCTATGTCGCTGGAAGAGATGGAAGAATTCTGGCAAAAGAGCAAACAGATCGAGTCCGCGAAAAACGCAAAGAACGCAAAATAATTTATGTTTTAAACATTCGCGTTATTTGCGTTGTTCGCGGACTTATGTTTTTGATTGTGTGCAAAAAAAAGCCGCGCAGTGCGCGGCTTTTTCGTGAACCTTATTTCTACTTAGATGAACAGTGACTGTGTAGCGTCAGCTGATTCTTCGAAGTAAGAGGCGGCGCCAACAAACTCGCAGCCTTCAATGAAACCTTTTGGATCGTGACCGAACAGTTCGACAGTCATCTGGCAGGCCATGAATTTAACTTCTGCTTCCTGGCACAGCTCGCGCAGTTCTGCAATTGAAGCAACGCCGCAGTTCTTGATGGTTTTCTTCATCAGTGTGGTGGCAATTGGATCCATGAAAGGGATGTTCCACAACACGTTAGGAATCTTGGGGCCCCAGTCGATGCTCTTGAACCACTTTGGACCGACAGGCATTTTCATCGGCATGGCAGGGTTTGCCATGGGGGTTACTTTCAGGGCACTGGTGTCTTTCAGCAGCAGGTTAAGGCCATAGAAAGTGAAGAAAATAGACACTTCCATGCCGAGCGCAGCCGCTGTGCTGCCCAGAATGAATGGAGGGTAGGCCCAGTCGAGCGTGCCCTTGGTTGCGATAATGGTCAGTTTACGGTTGTCTGACATGATATTGTTCCTCGGATTAGAAAGTAAGGCAGTCTTCTGACTATTGACATTTAAGAGTGTATAACCATACATCTAAAATTGCAATCGATGCAAGGGGCCAGACGGAATTTACTCCGCTTATCTGGAACCTGTCCAGAAATGCGTTCAGACGCTGCGAGAGCGCTGTTTTATGTGTTTTCGATAGGTGTCCAGTTCCAGCACCGGTGGCTGGCAAACGGTACCTTCGCAGATATACGCGCAGCCGCTTCCCTGGGGATGTTTTTCGGCAAGTGTGCCGTTCAGGGGGTGCTGGTTATCAATAGCAAATATCAGGGTCGAGGACAGGTAATGGCTGACACTGGCCTCGCGCCATTGCTGTAATACATCGGTTTC
Source organism: Gammaproteobacteria bacterium (assembly GCA_049666625.1). Taxonomy (GTDB): domain Bacteria; phylum Pseudomonadota; class Gammaproteobacteria; order SZUA-229; family SZUA-229; genus JASBSR01. Next base: position 5,687 of record JBATHJ010000115.1, read on the forward strand.
GCCGCGAAGAATAATGATTTCGGGGGGCGTGAGATAGTCCTGCAAGGCTTCCAGCAGGCTGCAATGCGATATCGGGTGCTGGTTCAAGGATTGCCAGCCGGCCTTGAGGCAGCGCTCGGCGGCATCCAGGTAGCGTGTTTCGCCCGCAAGATAGCCCAGAGAGATGAGCGCGCGTGCGGCCACACCGTTGCCCGCGGGCATGGCATCGTCGGCAAAACTTATGTTGCGCATAATGAGTTCTTCGTGGTCGTGGCTGGTGAAGAAAAAACCGCCAGCGTCAGCTTCAAATTGTTCAATCAGGGTGTCAGCGATCGTACATGCCCACTCGTAGTGTGCATTGTCCCAATGGGCCTGCAACAACGCGATCAGCCCGCTGAGAAGAAACGCATAGTCATCGAGATAGGCATTCAAATGGGTTTTGCCATTCTTGCTGGTGGCGCATAGCCTGCCATCGCACCACAGTGTTTCGCGCGCAAAATCAGCCGCTCGCCTGGCAGAAGCAATGAAATCGTCGCGTTGCAGTAACATGCCCGCCGTAGCCATGCCTTCGATCATCAGGCCGTTCCACGAGCTGAGTATTTTATCGTCGAGACCGGGGTGGATACGCTTTTCACGCGCTGAAAACAGTTTGTTTCGCATTTCTCCCAGGCGTTGGCGCACTGTCTGCGGGTCAAGCTTGAAACTATCTGCCAGCGCGGCGTAATCTTGCCAGGCATGCAGGTGCCAGGCGCCTTCGAAATTGGCCTCACGGTCGAGGCCAAAGCGGGCTGCGAACAACGCGTAATCTGCATCGCCGAGTATGTCTCTGACCTGGTCAGGTCGCCAGACGTAGAACCTGCCTTCTTCGCCTTCAGAGTCAGCGTCCAGTGCGCTGTAATAGCCGCCCTCGGTAGACTGCATTTCGCGCATGACCCATTCTCCGGTTTCGATCGCAGCGTCATACAGCTGGGCTTCGCCGGTGATGCGGCAGGCCTGTGCATTCAACCAGAGCAGGGGTCCATTGTCGTAGAGCATTTTTTCAAAATGCGGAATCATCCAGTGTTCGTCAGTGGAGTATCGGCAGAAGCCGCCACCGAGATGATCAAAAATACCGCCGGCAGCCATTTTGTGCAGGCTGTATACAGCGCAATGCAGTACCCTCGGATCGGGTTTCAGGTTGGCTGCGCTGCTGGCCCAATGGCGCATGGCGCGCTGAATGATCGATGGGTGCGGGAACTTGGGTGCGCCGCTGAAGCCACCTTCACGGCTGTCAAACTGCTGTTCGATCTGGCGCCGTGCGACATCCAGTGGAATGGCATTGAGCTGACCTTCTGTTTGAGGTGACTGGTTGATACGCTCAAATGCAGCTTTCAAGGAGGCACTTTGCTTTGCAATGTCGGCCTGGCGGTGAAGCCAGATATCGTGAATCTGTTCGAGCAGCTGTTTGAACGAAGGCATGCCGTAGCGCGGTTCTGGCGGAAAATAGGTGCCGGCAAAAACCGGCATGTGATCGTCCGGCGTCAAAAATACGGTCAACGGCCACCCGCCCGGTCGCTCGGTCAGCATCGAGTGCGCATTTTGATAAATTTTGTCCAGGTCCGGGCGCTCTTCGCGATCCACCTTGATATTGATAAACCACTGGTTCATCAGTGCAGCAGTGGCCGGATCTTCAAATGACTCGTGCGCCATTACATGGCACCAGTGGCAGGCAGAATAACCAATCGATAAAAGAATCGGCCGGTTCTCGTCACGCGCCCTGGCCAGGGTTTGTGCATTCCACGCATGCCAGTCGACTGGATTGTCTGCATGTTGCAGTAAATAGGGGCTGGTTTCCTGTGCGAGCGAATTCATCGCGGGTGCTCATGGTTTGCTGGTAGACGCTGAATCATAACGTGGCAGCGACCGCAGGGATATTCCCGGCATGGGATGTGGGCAGGCAACAGTACTGGCGATTTGCTGGCGAATAATGGCGAACGCAGGAATAGTTAAAATTTTTTTAAATTAGCTGTTCCATTGGCATTTGATTCATGTACAATGCCGCCCGGCGTCGAGCAAGCTTGAGTGGAAAAACGCTGTTTATATATATTTAGTTTTTCAGGCTTGCGCAGCATAAATTAATGCTGTTATAATTCCGCTTCTGCGCTCAGCACTTTGCTGATCGCCGTTCTTTTACAATTTGGATCAGATAGTTTGTGTGGGTACTTGCGTGGGCGAGATCAAGAAATACGCCAGTCGACTTCGGTCTTCTGGCAACAGTTTTCTTGCTTGCTCAAGGTAAGAATCCTGTCAATAGTTTGAAATTTGAGTATTAAACTGAAGAGTTTGATCATGGCTCAGATTGAACGCTGGCGGCATGCTTAACACATGCAAGTCGAACGGTAACAGGCCTAGCTTGCTAGGCGCTGACGA
>JBATHJ010000116.1:0-11333 GCA_049666625.1 Gammaproteobacteria bacterium
TGCGGCTCAGTATGTTCAGTCCTTTGAGAAGCAATAATGCTTCGTGCAACTGGTAATCGTCCGCAGCCAGAACTTTGGCGTCTTTATTCTTTTCCGCTTCAGCCTTGCTTGATTTAACGATTTCATCGTCGGATTTATCAGGATTGCTGAGATGGCCGCTCAGGTCTGCTTCCTTGATGCGCGCCATGGTTTCTTCTTCATCAAGCATTGAAACCTTGAGTTTTTCAAGCACGATGTCAGGTGTAATGCCCTCGCCCTGGATCGAACGGCCTGATGGGGTGAAGTAACGCGCAGTAGTTATTTTTACTGCACCGCCACTGCGTAGCTCCTGAATTGTTTGTACTGAGCCCTTGCCAAAAGATTTGCTGCCCATCACAACTGCGCGATGATGGTCCTGCAGCGCGCCGGCAACAATTTCGGAAGCAGATGCCGAGCCGCCATTGATCAGCACGACGATTGGCGCGCCATCGATAACATCGCCGGGTTTGGCATTGAACTCAAAGTGTGAATTATCAATCCGGCCTTCGGTGTATACCAGTTTGCCTTCATTAATAAACATGTCAGAAACATCCGCTGCCGCATTGAGCACGCCGCCAGGGTTGTTGCGCAGATCGATCACCAGTCCTTTCAGGTCTGCCTTGTTCTCTTTTTTCAGATCATTGATTGCAGACAGCAGGTCGCGTGCGGTTTTAGACTGAAAATTAGTAATACGTACGTAACCAAATCCGGGATCAAGCAGCCGGCTTTTCACGCTTTTGACATTAATAATGTCGCGCGTCAAAACAAAGGTCAGCGGTTTGTCCTTGCCTTCGCGCACAACCGTGAGCTTGATGTCTGTGCCGGGCGCGCCACGCATAATTTTAACCGCGTCATTCAGGGTCAGGCCCTTGACGGACTGTTCGTCGAGTCGAATGATCAGGTCACCCGCTTCGAGGCCTGCGTGATATGCAGGCGTGTCATCAATTGGTGAAATAACCTTGACGAAACCGTCTTCCATACCGACCTGGATACCGAGGCCGCCAAACTGGCCCGAGGTGCCGATGCGCAGCTCTTTATACTCATCAGGGTTGAGGTAGGAGGAATGCGGGTCAAGCCCGGACAGCATGCCTCTGATAGCATGTTCCAGCAGGGTTTTGTCATCCACATCCTCGACATAGTCTGATTTGATGCGGGAGAAAATATCAGAAAAATTTCTCAACTGGTCCAGTGGCAGGCCGCTGGCTTCATCTGTTTTGTTAGCCAGGACACTGCCTGTCAAAGACGCCCCGATACCGACCAGAATGCCAAAAACCAGTATCAGTACAGTCTTGAATTGTTTGCTCATTACAACGTGCTCCAGGCCCTGATGGCCAATCATCATTCCGCGAGTTTAGACCACAACGGAAGGTTTAATCATGGATAAAATGATAATACACCTTTAGAGATGCCCAGCGTTAGCCTGTTGCCGATGAAGTGCTACCCACTGGCGGGGTGGGCTGCGCGGGCAGAGCACCACTGGCTCGGGTTGACGGGTTTTCCACGTGAACGGATTTCGAAATACAGCCCGGGCTTGGGCTGGCCGCCACTGTCGCCGCTGGTGGCGATGACTTCACCCGCAGCGACCCAGTCACCGGCCTGTTTGAACAACGATTCGTTATGGCCATAAAGACTCATATAACCGTCGCCATGATCGATTATGGTGATAAAGCCATACCCCTGTAGCCAGTCAGAAAAAGCGATCTGGCCGTGGCTGACCGCCTTCACCGGTGTGCCGTAATCAGTACCGATGAGCACCCCTTTCCATTTCATATCGCCCTGTGGTTTGGCGTTGCCGTATTTCGCCAGGAACGGGCCTTTGACGGGCCAGGGCAGGTGGCCCTTCTGCTTGCCAAAGGCCTGTTTGTCGTTCGGACTGGCGGGAATGTCAGCCAGCAGCTCACCCAGCGACATCAGCAGGTTTTCAATTTTGTTACGGCTGGATTCGAGCTCGGTCAGGGTTTTTTCCTGGTTGCGAATGTCAGAATCCAGGTTGGCAAGCAGGCGGGTGCGTTTAAAACGCTGGCCTTCGAGCTGGCGTTTCTGCGAGACCTGTTCTGCCTGGGCCTGTTTGCGTCCACTGAGTGCCTCATTAAGCTCGGTTTCAACAACCTGCTTGCGCTGTACTGATTGTATGAAATCAGTGATTTGCTGTTCACGCGCCCGATTCAGGTATTCAAAATATACCTGGATACGGCCGATTTCGGCAGGATTGTGCTGATTTAACAACATTTTGATGCTGTGTTGCTGGCCCAGTGCATAGGCCGAACGCAGCTGTTCTGCAAGGGCTTCGCGCTGGTTTCCGAGGGCAGTGTTGAGCTGGCCCAGCTCGGTTTTGTGGTTGCTGATGCGCTTGCCCAGGCGGCTGATTTCAGCGTTGGTTGCACTGAGAATACGTGCATTTTTGCTGATTTCTTCTTCCAGCTGTTTGAGTTCGGTCACCAGGTGGCCGCGTTTATAGCGTGTCCCCTGCAGGTGCTCCTTGACCTTTGCAATGCCCTGCTGGACACGATCCAGGTTTTTCTGATAATGCTGGACATCTGGTTTTTCAGCGGCAGAAATAATCACCGGCTGGGACAGGCTGAATAAAAGCAATAAAACGTCGACTGGCCGAGGCCGGGTTATACAGCGCATTACGCTACCAAATCTGGTCGAAAAGTGTCTGCAGCCCCGCATATTATGGCAATCTAGCAATCTTTTTTGGGTGAAGGGCGCAAATTAGTGTTCTTTTTGCCCGCAAAGTGTATTATTGTATTTGTGTTTAATTATATAGTTATAAATCATCTTGCCTGAGGTAGTAGCATCCATGTCAGCAGTTAGCACACAGGAAACTTTTTTGATGACGCGCGAAGAGGACATAAACCGTGCCTCACGCTCGTTGAAAGCCATGTCCCATCCACTCAGGTTGAAGATATTATGCACACTGGGTGATCAGGAAGTGAGTGTACAGGATATCGTAGATGCGGTGGGTACTTCACAAAGCAACATCTCGCAGCATCTCGCAATCTTGCGCGACAAGGGCATCCTGGCTTCGCGCAAAGACGCCAACAAGGTGTTCTACCGTGTGGGTGATACCCGTACCTTGCGCCTGATTGGTATGATGCAGGACGTGTTTTGTTCGACCGGTCACAAGGTTGGCGAATAACATTATTTAACAAGTAGTTTTCAATATGCCGTTACACCTGATGGAAAATTTCCCCGAGTTTTTCAGCAACCATATCTTTTTGTTTGGTGCGCTTTTTGTCGTGCTGGCATTGCTGATCAAGGCCGAGTTTGAGCACCAGTCCGGTAAGTCCAACCTGATCTCACCGGTGAATGCGATACGTATCATGAACAATGATAATGCGCTGGTGCTTGATGTGCGAACCGAAGCTGAATACGCCAAAGGCCACATCAAAAATTCAAAAAACATTCCGCTGGCTGCTTTACAGTCGCGCCTGTCCGAACTTGAGAAACACAAAAACCAGCCGGTTTTAGCCTATTGCAGCAGCGGCACCATCTCCGGTAGGGCATGCCGAATACTGTTAAAATCAGGCTTCAATAATGTGCATAATATCGGTGGCGGTGTGCATGGCTGGCAGGATGCTAATCTGCCGCTGACCAGCAAATAGGTATTGCCACCGTTTTTTCAAGCGCTTTTTATACAACAAGAGACACACATGACAGACGAGAAAACACCAGAACAGCAATTTGCTATCCAGAAAATATATTTGAAAGACGTCTCTTTTGAATCGCCTAATTCACCCATGGTTTTCACTGAAGGTGAGTTCAAACCGGAAATAAACGTACAAATTAACAGCGGGCACACAGCCATTGGTACCGACACGCATGAGGTTGTTTTGAGCGTGACGGTGACGGCTAAAAAAGATGACAAGACAGCGTTCCTGGTCGAAGTAAAACAGGCCGGGGTATTCGCGATTACAGGTTTTCCGCAGGAAAACCTTGCAGGCATGCTGGGCGCATTCTGTCCTGAGACCCTGTTCCCGTATGCGCGAGAAGCGGTCTCGGAACTGGTGTCCAAGGGTGGTTTTCCACAGTTGTTACTGGCACCGGTCAATTTCAACGCACTTTATACCCAGCATATGCAGCAAAAGCAGGCTGCGACAGCGAACCAGAGCACAGCGCACTAATATATGCCTGCTGCCAGTCGCGGCCAGCATATAGCCGTACTCGGAGCCGGATCCTGGGGCACCGCGCTTGCCATCCACCTGGCACGCGCCGAGCTGGATGTCTGTCTCTGGGGCAATGACCCCGCGCATATCGAGCGCCTGCATCAGCAGCGCAGCAATCAGCAATTTCTTCCCGGGGTAGAATTCCCTGCCAGCCTTTGTGTCGAGGCCAGGCTGGAAGTAGTCCTTGGCAGTGCCGCCTGGGTGCTGCTGGCCATTCCGAGTCACGCCTTTCGGCCATTTTTGCACGCAAACGCACAGTTGTTTAATGCCGAGGTGCCGGTGGCATGGGCCAGCAAGGGGCTGGAACAGGGCACGGCCAAGTTGCTGCACGAAGTAGTCAGCGAGGAAATACCGCAATGTCAGCACCTTGCGGTGATCTCGGGCCCGACTTTCGCCAAAGAAGTCGCGGCCAATTTACCCACCGCCATTACCGTGGCCTCGAACTCGGACGAATTTGCCTCGGTACTGACCGAGGCTTTGCACAGCGGCCGGTTTCGGGTCTATGTCACCGATGATATTACCGGCGTCGAGCTGGGCGGTGCAGTGAAGAATGTGCTGGCGATTGCGGCAGGTGCGGCGGACGGGCTGGGCTTTGGTGCCAATGCGCGCACTGCCCTGATCACCCGCGGACTGGCAGAAATGATGCGCCTGGGCGAGGCCATGGGCGGGCGCCGTGAAACCTTCATGGGGCTGGCCGGCATGGGTGACCTGGTGCTGACCTGTACCGATGACCAGTCGCGCAACCGGCGCATGGGTTTATTGCTGGCGCAGGGCAAAACCGAAGCTGAAATCCGCCAGCTCATTGGCCAGGAAATCGAAGGCGTGAAAACTGCGCAGGAAGTGAAGCGGCTGGCTGAAAAATACCACATCGATATGCCGATCACGCGCCAGGTGTATCGCGTGCTCTACCAGGGTGTATCACCCCAGAACGCGGTCAGGGAACTGCTCAACCGCGATTCCACCAACGAATTCTGATTATATTCTCACCCGCCTATAGCGCTTTGATCAGCTCAGCCAAGGTCGGCAAACCCCTGCTGGCGTAAGGCTTCATACACCACCACGGCAACCGTGTTCGACAGGTTCAGGCTGCGACTCTGGCCCAGCATGGGCAGGCGCAAGGTCTGCTGTGGCGGCAGCGAATCGAGCAAAGACTGCGGCAGGCCACGGGTTTCGGGACCAAAGATCAGGCTGTCGCCCGGTTTAAAATTCGCATCGCAATAACGCCGCTGGCCGCGGGTTGATAAGGCGTAATGCGCGCCTGGTGCCTGTTTTTGCATGTCCAGCAGTGAGTCATGTACTTCTACGTTTGCCCACTCGTGATAATCCAGCCCGGCCCGGCGCAGTTTTTTATCGTCCAGTTCAAAGCCCAGCGGTGAAATCAGGTGCAGGCGACAGCCAGTGTTGGCGCACAGCCGAATAATATTGCCGGTATTGGGCGGAATTTCAGGCTGGTAGAGCACGATGTTAAACATGCAGCGATTGTATCCTGACTCACTATAAGTACAAGTTTGCAGCAGAATGCGCCAGCGCTCGGCCTGATCTGCTATATATAAGGTGTCGATAAACACTAACGTAATAGCAACTGAAGAATCCGGCCTGGTGACGAATAAACATCGGGTTTTTTGTGCGTGACAGGTATTTTCTCCAGCTTATGAGAATACACGCACGCCACTGATACATGGGCAGACAATGACACCTGGGGCAGTGATAACACCAGGGATCCCTATTGAATAACGCATTCACTGAATGCGGGTGCGCGATGGCTGAACAAATGATGCAATCAGAAAACGAAATTGACCCGCGGGCACTCCTGCTGCTGGTCGATGACGACCCGTTGATTGCACAAACCCTCGATTTTGTACTCGCTGCCAGTTTCAGAGTATTGCTGGCTGATTCGCGCAGCAAAGCCATCTCACTTCTGGGCGAACACACAGGTGAACAAATCCTGGCGCTGGTTGATCTCGGTTTGCCGCCGGTACCGCATCGACCGGATGAAGGCTTTGAACTCATCAGGGAAATGCTGGCGATCACCCCCGGCATCAAGATACTCGTACTTTCTGGCCAGGATGATGATGTCAATATTCAGCACGCGTTAACGCTGGGCGCAGTAGATTTTGTTGCCAAGCCAGCCGAACCTGCCTTGCTGGTAGCGCGTTTGCAACATCACCAACGCCTGCAACAGATTGAACAACAGCATGCGGCAACTGAACAGCTCGCCATTATCGGCAAGAGCGCAGCAATGCAGGCGGTGCATCAGCAAATCGAGCAATTCGCTGATTCACCGTTCCCGGTATTGATCTCGGGTGAATCGGGCACCGGCAAAGAAATGATCGCACGCGCATTGCATGTTAAAAGCCAGCGCAAAAACGAACCGTACATGGTGCTCAATTGTGCCGCGATTGCCCCCGACCTGCTGGAAGCGCAGTTGTTCGGCCATCGCAAGGGCGCGTTTACCGGGGCCAATGAAGAACACCGCGGATTTTTTATAGAAGTCGGCAAGGGCACGCTGTTTCTCGATGAAATCGGCGAGTTACCGATTGCATTACAGGGCAAGTTGTTGCGCGTGATGGAAAGCGGCGAGTTCTATCGTGTCGGCGAGACCCGGCAGCTGCAATCACAGGCGCGTATACTGGCAGCCAGCAACAAGGTGCTAAGCGAGGAAGTCGCAGCGGGCCAGTTTCGCGCTGACCTGTATCACCGGCTTTGTATTTTAAGTATCGATTTGCCGCCCTTGCGCGAGCGCGGCCACGATGTGATGTTGTTACTTGACCATTTTCAGGCAACCTACGCCGGCACGGTCGCACCGTTTAGCCTGAATGATGAAGCGATCGACCTGTGGCTGGATTATGATTACCCGGGCAATGTGCGCGAATTACGCAACATCGTAATACGCCTGGGAACAAAATACCCGGGCAGCGTCGTGACCCGCAACCAGCTCGAACAGGAACTGGAAATGCAGTTATCGACCACCATGCTGCCAAAAGAAAGTGCATTTATAAGCGAGGATTACATTAAACAACAGCTCGCGGCCGGCAGCCTGAAGCTGGACGAGCTGACGACCGAGATCGAAAGTCAGTGCATACGTCTCGCGCTGGAAATGCATAATAATAATATCAGCAAGGCCGCAGAAGCCCTGCATATAAATCGAACGACCCTGTACAGCCGGGTTCAGAAACTGGGGGGGCAGTAATGTATCAGGAGCACTACGGCCTGGAACGGCCGCCATTCAAAATCACGCCGGATACCAGCCTGTTTTTTGAAGGCAGCAAGCGCGGTGCAGCGCTCGAAGCCCTGGTCTATGCCATCCGCAGCGGCGAAGGCATCATTAAAGTGGTTGGTGAAGTCGGCAGTGGCAAAACCATGCTCTGCCGAATGCTGGAAATGCGCCTCAATGACGTGGTCGACGTGGTGTATATCGCCAACCCGAGTTTGTCACCCGATAATATTCTTCATGTGATTGCGCACGAGCTGCAACTCGACACCAGCATGGCCTCGAACAAACTTGAAGTAATGCAAAAACTGCAACAATACCTGTTGCAAAAACATGCCCAAAATCGTCAAGTAGTCGTTTTTGTCGAAGAGGCGCAAAGCATGCCGCTGGAGACGCTGGAAGAAATTCGTCTGCTCAGTAATCTCGAAACTGATAACAGCAAGCTGTTGCAAATGGTGCTGTTCGGTCAGCCCGAACTGGATGAGAAACTCGCACTACCACAAATTCGGCAGCTGAAAGAACGCATCACACACAGTTTTGTGCTCGACCCGTTTCCACCGCGGGATACACTGGAATACCTGAACTTCAGATTGCGCGCGGTCGGTTACCGCGGCCCGGATATCTTCGGTGAAAAAACCGCGAAAGCCGTTAAAGGTATATCCGGCGGCCTCACCCGGCGTATCAACATCATCGCCGATAAGGCCCTGATGGCCGCGTATTCCGAAGGTGTTCACCAGGTCACGATGAAACACATCAACACCGCCGCCATCGACAGTGATTTTAAGCGCGCATTTAACTACAGGCCATGGCTGCTGGCCGCAACTGCATGTGTCTCGCTGGCACTGGCAGTATGGCTGGGTACCCTGATTGCAGAACACAGGCCCGCGCCAGCAGAACAAGTAGCAACAGCAAGTGTTGCCCCGAAGGCGGTGGCAGTGAACGACAACCAGCCGGCAGCCACGTTGCCAGTAGAAGACATGCCAGCAACGGATTTACTCGGACAGCGGCTCGACCATACCGGGCAGTGGCTGCAAACGGCGGCAGACAGCCAGTACAGCATACAGTTGTTCATGGCCAGCACCGCGGATGCGGATGCGCTCGAAAGCTTTCTGCAAAACGCCCCGGAGTCGCTTGATTTCGAAAAGATTTACATCTATGAAACCAGTATAAACGGCAGTCCGATGTATAGCGTTCTGTACAACGAGTATGCCTCGCGTCAAACCGCGCGATCAAAACTTCAAAGCCTGCCTGCCGATCTGCAAGCCAGTAAACCTTACTTGCGGCGTGTAAGCGCCCTGCGCAAGGACCTGGCGCAAAATGGCTGATTCAACATGTGGAAAACGTCACCGAGTTAATGGAAAAATGAATATTATAATCTGGTCACTAGTAGTAGGCGCGGCAGTTGTGCTGTCAGGATGTGGTGCAACAAATCCGCCAGCAATTTCCGAAGGCCATATCAGGCCGCCGCCGGATATCTCGGCCGATATTCCCGAGACAGTGAGTACAGCGCCGGCCTTGCCCGCGCCGCAACCACGCCCGGACCTGGAAACCTATACCGTCATAGTTAACCAGGTGCCGGTGCGCGAACTGCTGTTCTCGATGGCGCGTGATGCAAAGCTGAACCTTGATATCGACAGCGACATCGATGGCCAGGTAACGATGAATGCAATTGACCAGACCCTGCCAAAAATACTCGAGCGCCTCGCATCACAGGTCGCGATCAATTACCAGCTAGAAGGCGAAACCCTGCACGTGATGGCAGATAAACCCTTCCTGCAAATGTACGAGATTGATTATCTCAATATGTCACGCGTCAGCACCGGTAATGTCGTGGTATCAACAGAAATCAGTTCGACCGGCGCAGGCGCAAACACCGAAGGCAACAATAGTGGCGGTGGTAGCAAGGGCGGTAATAATTCAAACACCACGGTTGAAAACAGTTCAGACAACCGTTTCTGGCAAAGCCTCGCGTCTAACGTATCCAACATCATCGGTGAAGATGCGAAAGTATCGGGCGATGTCATCACAGTAAGTAACAATGTTATTGTCAATCGTGAAAGCGGCATGCTCGGCGTGCGCGCGACTGCGCGCCAACACAAACAGGTGCAGGAATATCTCGGCCTGGTGATCGGCAGTGCAAAACGCCAGGTATTGATCGAAGCCACGATTGCCGAAGTGACCCTGAGTGACCGTTACCAGGCAGGAATAGACTGGTCACTGATTAACAAGAAGGATACGGGAGAAAACCTGACGCAGAGTTTGCTCGGTGGCAATCTCGGCCAGACGCCGTTTTTCTCGGCCAACATCAATGGTACTGCGGATGGCAATCCATTAAACGTAACCTTGAAGGCGCTGGAGACGTTCGGCGATGTAAAAGTATTATCCAGCCCGAAAGTGATGGCGTTGAATAACCAGACGGCCATGCTTAAAGTGGTCGACAACCAGGTTTACTTCACTACCAATGTAGAAGTTTCACAGGCCGTCAGTACCGGCGGTGTTGCCACCGCGCTGGCAGTACTCGATACCGAGGTGCAAACTGTACCGATAGGTTTTGTCATGTCAGTCACACCGTTTATAGATAATAACGACATCGTGATGATGAATGTGCGCCCGACCATTTCAAGAATTGTTGACACAGTAGAAGACCCAAACCCCGAGCTGGCAAATGCCGGCGTCACCAGCGAGATCCCGGTGATTCAGGTACGTGAAATTGAATCAGTGCTCAAAATCAATAATGGCGACACCGCCGTTATCGGTGGCCTGATGCAGGACCAGGTGAATAAACGCACCACGGGTATCCCGATCCTTTCCAGCATTCCCCTGATTGGCGGCCTGTTTTCATACCGGGATGATGAATACGTGAAATCCGAACTGGTGATTTTTATTCGCCCGGTAGTCATGCACAACGCAAGTCTTCAGGGCGATCTGAAAGATTATCGAAAATACCTGCTTGAAGATTTAAAACCATGAATTCGCAGTACGCATGCGAATAACGGAAAATAATCATGAGTTTACTTCTGGATGCATTAAAAAAAGCCGCAAAAGACAAGGAAGCTGCGAGCGCAAAACCTGCGGATGAATTGCAGGCGGACGCAGTTCAGACGAACCAGGCAATCAATAATGCTGACAGCGAAATCGAGTTCGAGCTTGAAGACACTGACATAGAAATTGAAAATCAGGCCGACAAACAAATCGATACTAATATCGATAATCAAACCCGGCACGAACACGCAGATGAACCTGAACTGACACTGGGTCCGTCAGGCGCAGCAGCAGAAAATACCAGGCCGGGCCCAAACACGGTTTCAGATGAGGCCCTGCAGGTGCTCATCTACAAAACCAATCGCGAACACAGGCGTAAACGTAACTTCATCTGGGTGGGTGCAGTGCTTGCAAGTGTCACCGTGCTGGTGGTCAGCGGCCTGTATTTCTTCAACCAGATGCAACAGGAAGTGGCGGCGCTCGAGCGCAGGCATCAAGATAATATGCAGGCTGTACAGGCTGAGCCAGTAAAAACATCACGTGATACATTTGCTGCAACGCAGGCGAAGCCTGAAATGTTTGTTAAGAAAACAGTCGCTGACAGGCCCGCAGATCAAAAGCCGGTGCAGAATAAACCTGCGCCGAAAAAACCCGTGATGAACAATATTGGGCCTGTTGCCAGTGCCCAAACATATACAACTGCCACACGTCAGTCATCGGGCTCAAATGAAATTAGCATAGCGCGTGGCGGTAAAAAAGATCCTGTCAGCGCATTACTGAACTCGGCGTGGAGTGCATACAACTCTATGGACTATACGCAGGCGAAGACATTGTACGAGCAAGTGCTGCAACGTGAAAAAAACAACCGCGACGCCTTGATGGGCATGGGCGCAATCGCGCTTAAATATGCTGATGTAAATTCCGCGAGACATTATTACAACAGGTTGTTACAA
>JBATHJ010000117.1:0-6970 GCA_049666625.1 Gammaproteobacteria bacterium
ACCGTCACCATGTCCGACACCGAGGTATTGAAAAATATCGACCGTGACCTGAACCTGACTGTGTTTGGCCAGGAAAAAGCCATCGAGACCTTGACCACGGCAATTCGCATGTCGCGCTCGGGCCTGGGCAATCCTGAAAAACCAATTGGTTCATTTTTGTTTGCAGGCCCCACGGGTGTCGGTAAAACTGAAGTCTGTCGCCAGCTGTCGAAAATTATGGGTGTCGAAATGTTGCGGTTTGATATGTCGGAATACATGGAGCGCCATACCGTATCGCGACTGATCGGCGCACCGCCAGGCTATGTTGGTTATGATGAAGGTGGTTTGCTGACCGAAGCGGTTACCAAGCACCCGCATGCGATTGTCCTGCTCGATGAAATCGAGAAAGCACATCCTGAAGTGTTTAATATTCTACTGCAGGTGATGGACCACGGTACCTTGACCGACAGCAATGGGCGCAAAACAGATTTCAGAAATGTAATTCTGATCATGACTACTAATGCCGGTGCGCAGTTGATGTCGAGAAGTTCGATGGGCTTTACCGAGCAGAAGAACGAACTCGATGGCATGGAAGAAATCAAGCGCATGTTTACGCCTGAATTCAGAAACCGCATTGATGCTATCGTGCAGTTCGGTTCACTCGATGACAGGACCCTGGCCAGCGTGGTCGATAAATTCCTGATGGAACTCGAAATGCAACTGGATGAAAAGAAAGTTGCGCTTGAAGTTGATGTGAGTGCACGTAAGTGGCTGGCAGAAAAAGGCTATGATCCGAAAATGGGTGCACGTCCGATGGCACGAGCGATCCAGGACTTTGTCAAAAAGCCGCTGGCGAATGAGCTGTTGTTTGGTGATCTCACCAAGGGTGGCAAGGTGCGCATCAGTGTGAGCGGTGATGAGCTCGATATTTCGATTGAATCGATGGAAGCAGCGAAAGCCTGATTGATTTCTGATACGAAATCAGCAATACAAAAAAGGCCTGTAAATCACAGGCCTTTTTTTATGTTTAATCGAATCGGTTTACTTGGCGCGGTATACGATGCGGCCTTTTTCCAGGTCATAGGGTGTCAGTTCAACGGTGACCGTGTCGCCGGTCATGATGCGGATATAGTGCTTGCGCATTTTGCCGGAAATATGCGCCGTGACCTTGTGGCCATTCTCGAGCTCAACTCGAAACATGGTGTTGGGAAGGGTTTCAACCACGGTGCCTTCCATCTGAATTGCGTCTTCTTTTGCCATATGCAGGATAACTGTTTGAGAATCTGGGCGCTAATTATCGTTATATTTACATCATTAGCAAGGGTTTTCGCCCATTTAAGCAGTCATTGTGTGTTTCGCGGGCGGATTACTGCTTTGCGGGTAATAAAAACAGCGGATCTACCAGGGTCTGGTTGGCATACACGGCAAAATGCAGATGCGGCCCGGTGACGCGACCGGTCTTGCCAACAGCGCCGATGATATCGCCCTGTTTCACGCTGTCGCCGGGTTTGACATCAATCCGACTGAGGTGCGCGTAGAGCGTAATGATGCCCTGGCCATGATCAACATAAATCATGTTGCCGCTGAAGAAAAAATCACCGCTTTCAATGACTTTGCCATCTGCGACGACCTTGACCGGTTTGCCCTCGGCGGCGGCGATATCAAGCCCATTGTGCGGTTTACGTTCCTGTTCGTTAAAAAAGCGGCGTAAGCCGAAGATACTGCTGATTTCACCCTCGGTCGGCCAGATGAATTCAGGCCTCGGCATGGTGTCGCTCCAGTGCGTCCTGGCCTTGCTCTTGCGCACGCGCTCGCTGCTGATACGTTCCATATCGACGGGGGCGGGATTGACCTTGCGCTTGTTCTTGATCGTCAGGTGTTGTTCTTCGTATTTTTTGGCTTCGACTGTTATTTTGTGTTTGAGGGTGACGCCATTAGGGTACTTAAGGCTGAATTCATGATCACCGGCACCGCTGCTAAGCGGGATGCCTGCGAGGGCATACCAGGTGTCCTGATGATTGAATACAGCGACGCGCTTGCCATCAAATTCGATCACCGTATCTGCTTTGTAATCCGGCAGTTTTAGCAGTGCAATACCGCCGGGCACCAGGGCCTGTTGCGGCAGCGCATGCGCTGTCCATGACGAGAGTAAGCAAAGCCCTATGGTGGCAAGCCTGATTACGCGAATAGAACTTTGGGTGATGTGCTTATAAATCATGCGCTACAGTGTACAATTGTTAGCTCGAACTGGAGCAGGTTTTTGACAAAAATTTTATCATCACGTGCGCAAAGCGTCAGGCCTTTCCATGTTATGGACTTGCTTGCACGTGCACAGCAAATGCAGTCACAGGGACGCGAAGTCGTGCATCTCGAAGTTGGAGAGCCTGATTTTGCTACGCCTCAACCAATTATAGATGCAGGCATCGCTTCACTACGTGCACAACAAACACATTACACCTCTGCCACCGGATTACCGCAGCTGCGTCAAATGCTGTCTGACTATTATGCGCACAGGTTTTCACTCGATATAAACCCGCGACGCATCATTATTACACCCGGCGCATCGGGCGCATTGCAACTGGCATTAATCAGTCTGCTGGATGCCGGTGATCAAGTCTTATTGAGTGATCCGGGCTATCCCTGCAATCGCAATATTGCGCAGCTGCTCGGTATTGTCACGCGCGCATTGCCGGTATCCGAGGAAGATGGTTACCAGTTAACACCAGCGCATATCGAAACCCATTGGCATGATACAACCCGTGCCGCCATGGTGGCGAGTCCATCGAACCCGACCGGTACACGCATCAATCAACAGCATATGCGGGCCCTGATCGACGCAGTGGCAGCAAAACGCGGTCACCTGATAGTCGACGAGATTTACCAGGGGCTGGTATACGGGGTTGAAGATATTACCGCGTTAAGCTTTTCAGACGATGTTTTCGTGATCAACAGCTTTTCGAAATATTTCGGCATGACGGGCTGGCGGCTCGGCTGGATGGTGGTACCCGAGGCATTTGTCGATGCGATCGATCGTATGTCGCAGAACCTGTTCCTGGCGCCCGCCACAATGTCACAGCATGCAGCCATGGCTGCTTTATCTGATGAGACCCAGGTGATTTTGCAGCAGCGCCGTGCAGAATTTCAGCAACGTCGTGATGTATTGCTGCCGGCGCTGGAGGCGCTCGGCTTTCGTATTGCAGTCAAACCCGAGGGGGCGTTTTATATCTACGCCGATTGCAGCGCGATCACGGATGATGCCTTCAGCTGGTGTCACGCACTGCTCGAACACACCGGCGTTGCCGTTACCCCGGGGATTGATTTTGGCGACTTTGCTGCGAATACGCATGTAAGATTCGCCTACACACGGCCTGTCGAGCAACTGCAGGCAGCGGTTTCTTTGATTGGAAACTACATTAATAAAACCAATTAAAATGTTGATTATAAATGCTTGGTAATATCGAAAAAATGATTGTGCAGCACGACTCACCGGTGCGCTACCAGTTGCCAATTGGCGATGCCCGGGTCGATATGAATGCGCTGATCGGCAAACAGATCAGTATTCAGTTCGGTGGTGAAATCCATTGCGTTGCCTGCGGCCGCCTGACCAAAAAGAGTTTTAACCAGGGCTATTGTTACCCCTGTTTCCGCTCGCTCGCCGCCTGTGACATGTGCATCATGAAACCGGAAACCTGTCATTTCGAGCAGGGCACCTGCCGCGAGCCTGACTGGGGGATGAGTCATTGCATGCAGCCGCATTATGTCTACCTGGCAAATTCATCGGGCATCAAGGTGGGCATTACCCGCGGTACCCAGTTGCCAACGCGCTGGATCGACCAGGGCGCCACCCAGGCCCTGCCGGTGTTCCGGGTGGACACACGCTTGCATTCTGGCCTGCTCGAAGTTGAACTGAAGAACCACGTATCAGACCGCACCGACTGGCGCAAAATGCTCAAAGGCGAGGCTGATGTTGTCGACCTTGGGGCGGTGCGAGATGAACTAGTGGAAAAAAGTGCGGACAGGATTAAACAGCTGACCGAAGCCAATGGCGCGGGAGTGATTGAGTTTTTGCCGGATGAAAAGCCGGTGACGATTGAATACCCGGTGCTGTCATACCCGGAGAAAGTAAAATCCTTCAATCTCGACAAGCAGCCCTTTGCCGAAGGTACCTTGCAGGGCATCAAGGGTCAGTACCTGATTCTCGACACCGGTGTGCTGAATATCCGTAAATATTCAGGGTATAACATCCACCTGCAAATCAAATAAGATAGACCATATTCGTACTACGCACATCGCCAGCACGCGTAAACCAGACCATCAAACAGGAGCAACGCCATTAGCCTTCGAGAAGATATTCGCTGTGTATTCGACCGTGACCCGGCGGCGCGCAATGTGCTGGAAGTGCTGACCACCTATCCCGGTTTGCACGCCATTATTTTGCATCGCTTTAATCACTGGTTGTGGAAGCTTGGGCTGAAATGGCTGGCACGTTTTTTGGCGCATATCACACGCTGGCTCACAGGTATCGAAATACATCCCGGCGCTACCATCGGTCAGCGTTTTTTTATTGATCACGGCATGGGCGTAGTGATTGGTGAAACTGCTGAAATCGGCGATGACTGCACGCTTTATCATGGCGTCACGCTCGGCGGCACCAGCTGGGAGAAAGGCAAGCGCCATCCCACGCTAATGAATAATGTTGTGGTTGGGGCAGGGGCCAAGGTGCTGGGGCCGATTACGATTCATAGCGGCGCGCGTATTGGTTCCAACGCCGTGGTCACACGCGATGTGCCGGACAATGGCACCGTGGTCGGGGTGCCGGGAAGGCTGGTCCAGAAAAGGACCGATGAAGATAACGCGCTGCAGGCCAACCGGGAAGCGATTGCCGAGAAAATGGGCTTCGATGCCTATGGCGCGACGCGAGATGCACCTGACCCGGTCGCCACCGCAATCAACCGCATGCTCGATCATATCCACGCCATGGATGAAAAAATGGAGACCATGTGCGCGGCATTGAAGCAGCTCGGTACTGAAATCGATGTCTCCAGCCTGCCCGATCTGGGCCCCTGCCAGCTCAAAACGGGTGCTGGTGAGGATGAGGAAGAGGCCGAGAAAATCATCCAGGAATGATTCTCATTAATACTTGACTAAAACACTCAACTAAATAGTTGACTAAATTAGTCGGGATTAAGTAAAATTACCCTGTTTATGCAATTGCTGAGGCAGGGTTATGCGTTTAACCACAAAAGGTCGTTATGCTGTTACCGCGGTGCTGGATCTGGCTTTCCACCAGGATTCGGGGCCGGTATCGCTGGCTGCTATATCTGAAAGACAGTGTATCTCGCTGTCCTATCTTGAACAACTGTTTGCCAAGTTGCGGCGCAACGGTGTGGTCACCAGTACGCGTGGCCCCGGCGGCGGTTACACCCTGCAACGCAATACCGATGAAATTAGCGTTTCGGACGTCATCCTGGCAGTCGATGAAGGCACCAAGATTACCCAGTGCGGTGAAGTCGAGGCCTGTTCCGGCGGCGATTACCAGTGCCTGACACATGATTTGTGGCAGGAGCTGAGTAACGAAATCCGTAATTTCCTCGACAATATAACGCTGGCTGAAATGATGAAAAACAAGTCAGTGCAGGAAGTTTCGCTCCGCCAGGACAATGCGAGCGCGCTCGCACACTGAGTTGTAGCTGGCCGCTGATGGCAATATATCTCGACCATAACGCAACCACACCACTGCATCCGGCGGTGCTGGAAGCCATGCAACCTTATATGGGCGCGATCTGTGGCAATGCATCCAGCCTGCATCGCTACGGACGGTTGCACAAGGATGCTATCGCGCAGGCACGCGAGCAGCTTGCGGCGCTGCTGGATGCGCGGGCCGACCAGGTTATTTTTACCTCGGGCGGTACCGAAGCAAATAATTTATTGCTCAAGGGGTTTGCTGCTAAATCGCCCGCCAGTCGCATGGCGCTGAGTGCGATTGAGCATATGTCGATGCTGGAACCCGCTGAAGCATTGCAAAAGCAGGGCAGCATGATCGACCTGGTTGAATGTAATGAACACGGCTGTATTACTGCTGACGCATTACATAAGGCGCTGCAGCCGGATACAAAACTGGTATCGGTGATGGCCGCGAATAATGAAACCGGCGCGATCCAGGATATCGCCACACTCGCAGCCATCGTGCGTGCGCAAGGTGCCTATATGCACAGCGACGCTTCGCAGGCCGCGGGCAAGATTAAATTCAGTTTTGCTGACAGCGGTGTGCATGCAATGACTGTATCAGCGCACAAGTTTTATGGGCCGCTGGGTGCCGGCGCATTGATACTGGATCCGGCCTTGCCGCTGAGCGCGATGTTGCACGGTGGCTCGCAGGAAAAACATCTACGCGCAGGAACAGAAAACGTGCCTGCCATCGTTGGTTTTGGAAAAGCCGCCGAGCTTGCATTAGCTGAGCTGGATACACATAGCCAGCACGTACGCAGTTTGCGCGATGCTCTGGAAGCCGGTTTGAGTGAATTTAGTAACGTGCGGATTTTTGCGCAGCAGGTCGAGCGTCTGCCCAATACCGTGCAGTTCGGTGTCGCCGGATTTGATGGTGAAACCCTGCTGATGCAGCTTGATCGCAAGGGCATCGCGGTTTCGAGTGGCTCGGCCTGCACCAGTGGCAAGACCGAGCCCAGCCATGTACTGAAAGCCATGCGGGTAGACAATGATTTCGCGCTCGGCGCAGTACGCGTCAGTTTTGGTGCAGGCAATACGCTGGCGGATGTTGATGCACTGCTCAGGGCGCTGACGGACATCATGCAGCTGCAGCGCTCTGAGGTGATGATGGCGGCGAGTATTTAAGCGCGTCAATTAAACGAATTTATTTATAAACACATTCACGTAAACAGGTTATTGATGTGAACCAGAAAACAGACCAGCACAACCCGATCTACCTCGACTACAGCGCGACCACGCCGTGCGACGAACGCGTCGTGGCCGA
>JBATHJ010000118.1:0-3342 GCA_049666625.1 Gammaproteobacteria bacterium
TGCCATGGATCAGGCAGATGATAACGCAGCCATGCTAACCTTGCCGACATTGTTCCACTAAGCGGTCAGTATCAACATGAATTACAGGCACACTCTATATATAGTATCAGCCATTTTGCTGTTGGTCGCCTGCGCGCCGCATCCCGGCGCCGGTGTGTGGAAATCGACCGGGGACAACAGCTACGGCATCACGGAATTAATCCTCGGCTTTGATGGCAAGGCCGGTTTTGTCACTACAAAATTCGAACCCGCGAGCTGGCGCTGTTTCTGGAGCGCTGCCGGCGAGCACGAAGCCAGCCTGGAATGCAGCGCCTCGACCAGCACGGAGCGCAAACAAAATTTTAGATTAATACTGGATGAGCAGGGCCCGAATATGCATCAACGTGCCGAGTTACGCCACAATGATCAGCTGGCAGCCGTGTTTGAACGCCAGGATCAAAACCCCGTGATTGAATAACGCTTAATAAACCAGGCTTGCCTTCCAGTTAGCCAAACATTTCTCCATGCACTGTCCTGGTGCGAGCGCCACACGATATGGCATATTCATGCCTGGCTTAATGCCCTGTTTTGATCCCATCGTGCATATCTATATGATTTTATGCTTATTAATAATAGGCATACTAATTGCATTAAGAGAGACAAGAATAGATGTGCTAACAATTTGCTGGCTAAGCAGTAAATCTGCGGTACTTTCTGTACCGCCATCTCCGGTGTATGTGCAACACGGGGGATTAGGCAACACTAAATATTATTTTTGCGTTTCCTGGCAGGTCTGCTCAGAACCTGTCACGAGCTGTACTGAGGAAGTTACACCATGAAACAACGCCTGGTAATGGTGGGCAACGGCATGGCCGGTGTTCGCACACTCGAAGAATTAATCAAGCTTGCGCCCGATGCTTACGACATCACGGTGTTTGGCTCCGAGCCCTACGGTAATTACAACCGCATCATGCTGTCGCCGTTACTGGCGAAAGAGAAAGTGCTGTCAGAAATCATGCTGAATGATATCGACTGGTACAAGGACAACAGTATTACCCTGCACGCAGGCAAGAAAGTCACCCAGATTGACCGTGGGCGTCGTTGCGTGGTGGCCGAAGACGGTACCGAGGCGCTGTATGATCGATTATTGATTGCGACCGGTTCGGATCCGTTTTTAATCCCGGTGCCCGGCGCAGAGTTACCGGGCGTGATTACCTTCCGTGACATCGCCGATGTCAACACCATGCTCGAAGCTTCGCGTGAATATAAAAATGCGGTTGTTATCGGTGGTGGCCTGCTGGGCCTCGAAGCCGCCAACGGTCTGATGAAACACGGCATGAAAGTCACCGTGGTGCATTTACTTGATTCATTAATGGAGCGCCAGCTCGACAAGCCGGCGTCTGCATTGCTCAAAAGTTATCTCGAACAACGTGGCATGCACTTCGCGATGGAAGCGCAGACTGCGGCCATTATCGGCAAAGACCGTGTCAGCGCGGTGCAGTTTGCCGATGGCAGTGAAGTCGAAGCCGACCTGGTGGTGATGGCAGTAGGCATTCGCCCGAATGTCGAACTGGCGAAAAATGCCGGTATCTACTGCGAACGCGGCGTGGTGGTGAGTGACACCATGCAAACCTTTGACCCGGTGGTGTACGCCATCGGTGAATGCGCGCAGCATCGCCACCAGTGTTACGGCCTGGTGGCGCCGTTATTTGACCAGGCGCGGGTATGTGCAAACCATCTTGCCAGAATCGGTACTTCGCGTTACGAAGGTTCGGTCACCTCTACCAAGTTAAAAGTCACTGGTGTCGACCTGTTTTCTGCAGGCGACTTCAATGAAGCTGAAGGCGATGAAGCCATCGTGTTGCAGGATTCTGCCAGCGGTACCTATAAAAAACTGGTGATTCGCAATAACAAAATTAAGGGCGCGGTATTGTTTGGCGATACCATGGACGGCAGCTGGTATTTCAGCCTGATGCGCGAAGGTACCAGTATTGCCGATTTCAGGAAAACAATCCTGTTCGGTCAGCACGATGTCGGCGACGCCGGCCATGGGGACGCCGAACGTATTATGTCGCTTCCTGCCAACGCCGAGATATGCGGTTGTAATGGCGTATCCAAAGGCGACATTGTGACCGCGATCAGCAAAGACGGCCTGTTCACTCTCGAAGAAGTACGCGCGCACACCAAGGCGTCATCGTCCTGCGGTTCGTGTACCGGCCTGGTCGAGTCCATCCTCGCCTCAACCGTGGGTGAAGGTTACTCGGCGGCGCCAAGCAAAAAACCGATGTGTCCCTGTACCGAGCATTCGCACGATGAAGTCATCCATGCGATCAAACAGCATGAACTGAAATCAATGCCGGCAGTGCGCGAATTCATGGACTGGAAAACCCCGGACGGTTGTGCATCGTGCCGCCCGGCACTGAATTATTATTTACTGGCAAGATGGCCGGAAGAATACGTGGATGACAGCCAGTCGCGTTTCATCAACGAACGTGCGCACGGCAATATTCAGAAAGACGGCACCTATTCGGTCGTGCCCAGAATGTTTGGTGGTTTATGCACCGCGAAAGACCTGCGCACGATTGCAGATGTGTCTGATAAATACAATGTGCCCGAGATGAAAGTTACCGGTGGTCAGCGTATTGACCTGTTCGGTATCAAGAAAGAAGACCTGCCATCGATGTGGAAAGATCTGTCCGATGCGGGCTTTGTCTCCGGCCATGCCTACGGCAAAGCCATGCGTACAGTAAAAACCTGTGCCGGTAAAACCTGGTGTCGCTTTGGCACGCAGAACTCGACCGGCCTGGGGGTGCAGCTGGAAGAACTCACCTGGGGTTCGTGGATGCCGCATAAATTCAAACTCGCGGTATCGGGCTGTCCGCGCAACTGCGCCGAAGCCACGATCAAGGATTTCGGCGTGGTGTGCGTGGATTCGGGTTATGAATTACATGTTGGCGGTAACGGTGGCATCAAGGTGCGCGTCACTGATTTGCTGTGCAAGGTCGAAACCGAAGCCGAAGTGCTGGAATACTGCGGCGCATTCACCCAGAAGTATCGCGAAGAAGCGCATTACCTCGAACGTACCGCGCCCTGGGTTGAGCGTGTTGGCCTGAGCAGCATCAAGCAGGCGGTGGTCGAAAACGCGGAAGAACGTAAAGCACTCTACGAACGATTCAAGCTCGGCCAGAAATATGCGCAAATCGATCCATGGAAAGCGCGCGCCGAGGGCGAAGCTTCACACGAATTCACACCGTTAAGAATTGCAGGGTAACAAAAATGAATAACTGGACCGAAATTGCCGCGCTTGATCAAATCCCCAGACTGGGATCGCGCGTAATCAAAACCGACACCATGAACATAGCA
>JBATHJ010000119.1:0-2443 GCA_049666625.1 Gammaproteobacteria bacterium
AGCCAATTATGCTCGCCGCCCGCCGTCAACACAAACACAGACTACTCTCGCTTATATTTGCAACTTTTCTGTTGCCCTTGCTTTCTCCTGTTTCTTATGCAGCAGAGGTACTTGGCTGGGTAGAAAATGTACGCCTCAGTCCGGGCAATATAATTATCAGCGCTAAAATTGACACCGGCGCAGACACATCTTCCCTGCACTGTGATTGTCAGCCACCGTACGAACGCGATGGCAAACAACGCATCCGGTTTTCTACAACAGATTTGCATGGCAAACGTACAGACTTCGACAAGGCTATCGTGCGCACTGCAAAAATCAAACGCCACGCCGGCGACTCGCAAACGCGTGTTGTGGTGCGCATGGGTATTTGCATCGGCACACAATTTGCAGAAACAGATGTCAGCCTGGTTAATCGCAGCGGTTTCAATTACTCTATGTTGATTGGCCGCAATGTTCTGGCCGGGCGCTTCATTGTTGATCCATCACGCCAGCACGTGACTAAACCTGACTGCGCGATCAATATTCAGTAACAGGTTCGTCTGATATATGATTCACTTCACACGCTACCGAAATAAATATCCTGCCCGCATGATTTGTTATCTAAGCCTTGTTCAGGGTCATGAAAATCTGCGGCAATGCTGTTATAGTTTGCACTTTGCGCCATCATGACAGTCGACACATCCAACAATTCATTTGAAACTACGGGCAAGCTCAAGCTTGCCCTGTTCAGTATTCATGGCCTGATTCGAGGAAACAAGCTCGAACTCGGGCGCGATGCCGATACTGGTGGCCAGATCCTGTATGTACTCGAACTTGCCCACGCATTGTCCCGACACCCCGATATCGAGCGTGTCGATTTATTCACGCGGCGCATTATCGATACATCGGTTGACCCTGATTACGCCAGGCCGATCGAACAACTCTCGGATAAATTGCGCATCGTGCGCATTAATGCCGGCCCAGATGAGTACATCCCCAAGGAACAGCTCTGGGACCACCTCGATGGCTTTGCCGATAATGTCGACAGCTTCTTCAGGCAGAGCGGCGATTTGCCCGACATTATCCACACCCATTATGCCGATGCTGGCTATGTCGGTGCGCATCTCGCCAACTTACTCGGCATCCCCATGGTGCACACCGGGCACTCACTCGGCC
The DNA here is from genome assembly GCA_049666625.1 of Gammaproteobacteria bacterium. Taxonomy (GTDB): domain Bacteria; phylum Pseudomonadota; class Gammaproteobacteria; order SZUA-229; family SZUA-229; genus JASBSR01. Next base: position 1,156 of record JBATHJ010000119.1, read on the forward strand.
GGGTAAAACGCAGTCGCCTGCTGGCCAGTGGGCTCACCACGCAGGATATAGAAGAACGTTACAACATGTCGCGCCGGATTGAAGCCGAAGAAACTGCGCTCGCCACTGCTGAACGCGTTATCACCAGTACCTACCAGGAAATTGCCGAGCAATATGAACTGTATGATCACTACCAGCCGGACCAGATGAGGGTGGTACCGCCCGGCACCGATCTCAAGCAGTTCAAGCCGCCGAGCGGTGACGAATTAAAGTCGGAGTTCTATGCCGAAATGGTGCGGCATTTAAGCCAGCCTGATAAACCCATTATCCTCGCACTCTCGCGACCTGATAAACGCAAGAACATAGTTGCACTGATTGATGCGTACGGGCAATCACCAGCTTTGCAGTCAATGGCCAACCTGATGATTGTCGCCGGCAACCGTGATGACATTGATGATCTCGACAGCGGCGCCCAGGAAGTGTTTCACGAATTACTGGTGGCGATCGATCGCTATGATATATACGGCAAAGTCGCCCTGCCGAAACACCATCAGCGCGACCAGGTGTCGTTGATTTATCGCATCGCCGCAGCCAGCGGCGGCATATTCGTCAACCCCGCGCTCACTGAACCTTTTGGCCTGACCCTGATTGAAGCCGCCGCCTCGGGCCTGCCCCTGGTAGCAACCGAAGATGGCGGGCCGCGGGATATTATCGGCAACTGTCACAACGGTATATTGATCGACCCGCTCGAACCCGGCTGCATCACTGACGCCTTATTACAACTGCTCACTGACAAAACGCTCTGGCAACAATATGCGAGCAAGGGATTAACGGGTGTGCGCGAACATTACTCATGGGATGCACATGCCAATGTGTATTTACAGATAGTCACCCCGATTGCAAAACGCGCCGAGCAGCTGGATCGCAAACCGGTTCAACGCCGAACTGAACTGTATCGTGATCGCGCTATTGTCAGTGACCTCGATCAAAACCTGGTCGGCAATGACCAGTCATTACAACAGCTCCTCAGCGTGCTGCGCGAGAATCGTAAAAGCACGCTGTTTTCTATTGCTACCGGCCGCAGGCTCGATTCGGCATTAAAACTGATGAAAAAGCACTCAATTCCGGAACCCGATATCTTGATCACCAGCGGCGGCACCGAAATTTATTATGCGCCAAAACTCGCGGCTGACGTTAGCTGGGCGCGGCATATTGATTACCAGTGGACACCACAAACCATAAAATTAATCCTCGATGGTTACCCGGGTTTAAAACTGCAGCCCAAGAGAGAACAAAGCCGGTTCAAACT
>JBATHJ010000120.1:0-4717 GCA_049666625.1 Gammaproteobacteria bacterium
ACCACCGACGTGACAGGCGCCTGCGACCTGCCCGAAGGTGTCGAGATGGTGATGCCGGGTGACAACGTGAAAATGGTTGTTAGCCTGATCAACCCGATCGCGATGGAAGAAGGTCTGCGCTTTGCGATCCGCGAAGGTGGCCGTACTGTCGGCGCCGGCGTGGTCGCCAAGATTATCGAATAATTATTCGGAAAGAGTAAAAACTAATGGCAAATCAACACATTCGTATACGTCTGAAAGCTTTCGATCATCACCTGATCGACAAATCAGCGAGTGAAATCATTGAAACCGCAAAACGTACCGGCGCGCATGTTAAAGGCCCGATCCCGTTGCCCACTAAAAAAGAGCGTTTCACGATCCTGATTTCGCCGCATGTCAACAAGGACGCGCGTGACCAGTACGAAATCCGTACCCACAAGCGCCTGCTGGATATTATTGACCCGACTGACAAGACCGTAGACGCGCTGATGAAGCTCGACCTGTCAGCCGGTGTGGATGTGCAAATTAAACTGAACTAGTTCGGTTTTTCTGTTGTTTGACGGGTGCGTGTTCCTGTATAATGCGCGCTCTTTGTTGCCTGGCTAAGACAAAGTTTTAATCGACTTCAGTTTTATAAAGTCACGGCGCAAAGTTCATTTTATCGTAAGTCCTTGATAGTAAAACCTTTTGGGTGGTCAGGGATACTGCGACAACATAAAGTGAAGCTGCGATCCGGTCGTAGCGAGTTTGTGAACAAGTTTAACTATTAGCCATGGCGCAGGCCGGGGCTGAGAGGCTGGTATTCCTCAAATTTGAGGAGCCAGTTTTTTATTGAGCGGAAATCGACATGACAATTGGTATCGTTGGCAGAAAAGCTGGAATGACCCGCATCTTCACTGAAGATGGTGCGTCTATCCCTGTGAGTGTGATCGAGGTAACGCCCAATCGCATTACCCAGATCAAGACAAACGAAGTGGATGGCTACCAGGCCATACAGATTACCACCGGTTCACGCCGTGCCAGCCGAGTCACCAAACCAATGGCAGGTCACTACGCCAAGGCCGGTGTAGAAGCGGGCCGTGGTCTGTGGGAATTCCGCGTTGCTGCGGACCAGGCGGCTGACCTCGAGGTCGGCGGCGAACTTTCACTCGGCATGTTTGAAGCCGGTCAGAAAGTCGATGTTACAGGTCGCACCATCGGTAAAGGTTTCCAGGGCGGCATCAAGCGCCATAACTTTTCGATGCAGGACGCTACCCACGGTAACTCGCTGTCTCATCGTTCCAACGGTTCGATTGGTCAAAACCAGACACCGGGACGCGTTGTAAAAGGAAAAAAAATGTCAGGTCATATGGGTAATGTGCGCAACACCACACAGAACCTCGAACTGGTAAGAGTTGATAACGAGCGTGGCTTTCTGCTGGTCAAGGGTGCAATTCCTGGCGCAAAAGGCGGCGACGTGATAATTATGCCGGCCGTCAAGGCCTGAGCCACTAACAAGCTTAAAAGAGTATACGAGAGACAGATTCATGGATATGCAATTGCATAACAGTAAAGAGAAGATTGCTGTATCCGATGCAGTATTCGCTTCTGATTTTAAAGAAGCGCTGGTGCATCAGCTGGTCACGGCTTACCTGGCGGGCGCACGCGCCGGCACTAAGGCACAGAAAAATCGTGCAGCTGTAAGCGGTGGCGGTGCAAAACCATGGCGCCAGAAGGGTACGGGCCGTGCACGTGCCGGTACTATTCGCAGCCCGCTGTGGAGAACTGGTGGCGTAACATTTGCTGCGCAGCCACGTGATTACACGCAGACACTGAACAAGAAAATGTACCGCGCCGGTATTCGCTCGATTTTTTCCGAGCTCGCGCGCCAGGGCCGTCTGATTATTATTGACGATATTACGGTCGATGCACCAAAAACCAAGCAGCTGATTGCAAAACTGGCTGAGCTGGGTGTGAGCACGCCGCTGATCGTGACTGAAACCGGCGATGAAAAATTGTATTTATCAGCGCGCAATATCCCGCATGTCGAGATCACTGATGTCGCCGGCCTGAACCCGGTGGTTCTGGTAGGTAATGACCAGGTCGTGGTTACCGTGGGTGCGGTTCGCGCAATTGAAGAGTGGCTGTCATGAATCAGGAACGTATGTACCAGGTTATCCGTGCACCGCATGTGTCTGAAAAAAGCACATTGCTGGCTGAACAGGCCAACCAGCACGTATTCAAAGTGGCATCTGATGCTACCAAAGATGAAGTCAAGCATGCTGTCGAGACTATTTTTAAGGTCAAGGTCGACAAGGTTCGCATATTGAATTCCAGGGGCAAAACCAAACGTTTTGGCGGCCGCCTTGGCAAGCGTAGTGATTTACGCAAAGCCTATGTGACATTAATGGCTGATAACGAAATTGATTTAGCTGGCGCTATCTAGGCCAGGCTGAGAGACATTAAGGGCAGTTAATCATGGCAATTGTAAAAACCAAGCCAACATCACCGGGCAGACGCTTTGTCGTCAAGGTTGTAAATAAAGACCTGCACAAGGGTGCGCCAATTCGTGCCCTGACCGAAACACAATCGAAAAACGGCGGGCGTAATAATGCCGGCCGTATCACCACGCGCCACGTTGGCGGTGGTCACAAGCAGTTATACCGCGTGATTGATTTCAAACGCGATAAAGACGGTATTAACGGTCGTGTTGAGCGTATCGAATACGATCCTAACCGCAGTGCAAACATTGCCCTGCTGGTTTATGCCGACGGTGAGAAACGTTACATCATTGCGCCTAAGGGTGTGAATGCCGGCGACGTGCTGGTATCAGGCAGTAATTCACCGATTAAACCGGGCAATACATTGCCATTGCGCAACATTCCGGTCGGTACCCAGATTCACTGCATAGAAATGAAGCCTGGCAAGGGTGCGCAGATCGCGCGTACCGCGGGTGCATCGGTGCAGCTGCTCGCGCGTGAAGGTATATATGCCACGCTGCGTTTGCGTTCAGGTGAAGTACGCAAAATACACGTTAATTGCCGCGCCACCATTGGTGAAGTCGGTAATTCAGAGCACGGCCTGCGTTCACTCGGTAAAGCCGGTGCCAAACGCTGGCGCGGTGTTCGTCCCACGGTTCGCGGTGTGGTCATGAACCCGGTTGATCATCCGCACGGTGGTGGTGAAGGCAGAACGTCGGGTGGTCGTCATCCAGTTTCTCCCTGGGGCACGCCGACCAAGGGTTACAGAACACGTAGTAACAAACGTACCGACGGCATGATAGTGCGCCGCCGTAACAAGAAGTAAGCGTAAAGAAATTTAAGAGGAATTATTGTGCCACGCTCATTAAAGAAAGGTCCGTTTATTGACCACCATCTTTTGGATAAGGTCTCGGCTGCAAAAGCAGTCAACGATCGTAAACCGATCAAGACCTGGTCACGTCGTTCCACGGTATTTCCTGAAATGGTAGGTCTGACCATCGCCGTACATAATGGCAAGCAACACGTGCCGGTACTGGTAAACGAAAACATGGTCGGCCATAAGCTGGGTGAATTCGCACTGACACGTACCTATAAAGGTCACGTTGCCAACAAGAAAGCGAAGTGAGGTGAGTCGTGGAAGTAGTCGCTAAACATAGATTTGCACGTATTTCACCGCAGAAATGCCGCCTGGTTGCAGACCAGATTCGCGGACTGCGGGTTGAAGCAGCATTAAACGCACTGACGATTGGTACCACCAAATCATCAGACCTGGTGAAAAAAGTACTGGAATCTGCGATAGCCAATGCCGAGCACAATGAAGGTGCCGACATTGATGAGCTCAAGGTATCAAAAATATATGTTGATGCCGGCCCGGTAATGAAACGTATTCGCCCACGTGCCAAAGGCCGTGCAAACCGAATTATGAAGCGCACAAGTCACATTACTGTCTGTGTGGCAGATCGCTAAAGAGAGAAGATTCATGGGACAAAAAGTACATCCTGTAGGCATTAGACTCGGCATATCCGCTGACTGGAATTCCAAGTGGTATGCATCGACATCTGACTTTCCAGACCTGTTGAATGCGGACATTAAAGTGCGCGAGTTTCTCAAAAAGAAACTGGCGAACGCCAATGTCAGCAAAATCCAGATCGAAAGGCCTACGCGCTCGGCTGAAATCACTATTCACACAGCACGTCCCGGCGTAGTCATCGGCAAGAAAGGCGCAGACATCGAAAGCCTGCGTAAAGAAGTAGCTGACATTATTGGATTGCATATCAATAACGTCAAACTGAACATTGAAGAAATTCGCAAGCCCGAGCTTGATGCACAACTGGTTGCAGAAAGTATCGCGCAGCAGCTGGAACGTCGCGTTATGTTCCGCCGCGCAATGAAGCGTTCTATACAGAACACCATGCGCATGGGCGCCCAGGGCGTCAAGATCATGGTCGGTGGCCGCCTCAACGGTGCAGAAATTGCACGCAGCGAAATGTATCACGAAGGTCGCGTGCCATTGCACACCCTGCGTGCTGAAATAGATTATGGATTTGCAGAAGCGCTGACGACTTACGGCATCATTGGCGTAAAAGTCTGGATATTCAAGGGTGAAGTATTTGACCTGAACAAGAAGCGTGAAGAAGCTAAATCAGCTGCAAACGCTAGCTAAAGAATTCGAGGATACTTAAGTGTTACAACCCAAGCGCACAAAATTTCGCAAGATGTTCAAAGGCAAAAACCGCGGTGTTGCCCAGAGCGGTAACCGAGTCAGTTTTGGTGACTTC
>JBATHJ010000121.1:0-24891 GCA_049666625.1 Gammaproteobacteria bacterium
GATGAAATCGTTAAATCAAGCAAGGCTGAAGCGGAAAAGAATAAAGACGCCAAAGTTCTGGCTGCGGACGATTACCAGTTGCACGAAGCATTATTGCTTCTCAAAGGACTGAACATACTGAGCCGCAAGTCCTGATCAGGCGTGCACGTACTACGCCACGCGTTAGCGTTGTTGCTGTTTTCGCTGGTTGCGGTACCGTGTCACGCTGAAAAAATTGCCAGTATCATCATTGATGATATTGGCAATCATTTTGAACGCGGCAAGGCGGTGATTGATTTCCCGGCCGCGATTACCCTGGCGATTCTGCCTCGAATAGCGTACTCAAAAAAACTCGCCATCCTCGCGCATGAAAATAACAAGGAAGTCATGCTGCATCTGCCCATGCAGTCGATTGAAAATCACACACGCACACCCGGTACCTTATCCCTGCATATGACGCATCAGCAGTTTGCTGATCAGTTAAGGCGTAATATCGAATCTGTACCGCATATCAAGGGCATCAATAATCACATGGGCAGTTTACTAACGCGTCATCCGGGACACATGAGCTGGTTGATGCGCGAAATTGCCAGGAATGATTCGCTGTACTTCATCGACAGTCGCACCACGGATAAATCACTGGCTGCCAGCGTTGCTGCTGAATATAACGTTCCAAACCTGCCACGTGATGTGTTTCTCGATCCCGACAACTCGTATCAAACCCTGCGCACACAGTTCGACCGACTGATTGATATCACTAACCGGCAAGGTCATGCGATCGCCATTGCGCATCCCTACCCGAGCACACTACAATTTATCAAAGACCACCTTGACGAGCTGGCGCAACACAACATTAAAATTGTGCCGGTATCCGAGTTGATAGCGAGCCTGCAAAAACAGCAAGAGGAGAAGCAGCATGTTACGTGTACTGGTACCACTTGCGCAGGGATGTGAAGAACTCGAAGCTATCACCATAACCGACCTGCTGGTGCGCGCGGGCATTCAGGTCACCACTGCCGGTCTCGATCACCAGCCAGTAACCGCATCACGCGGAACCCGCATTCTTCCCGACACCAGCATCGACCAGGTTTTAGACCAGTCTTTCGACATGATCGTGCTCCCCGGCGGCCTGCCTGGCGCAGACCATCTACGCGATGATGCCCGACTTCAACAATTGCTAAAAAAACATGCTTCCAGTGATCGACCAGTTGCTGCGATTTGCGCCGCGCCCAAAGCACTTGCCGCCGCTGGCCTGCTGGACGGCAAAACCGCTACTGCTTATCCGGGCACGCTGGAAACTCTTCACAATACTGCGATCACTATCAGTGCGCGCGATATTGAAATTGATGGCAATGTCATTACCTCACGCGGGCCCGGCACAGCGATGGACTTTGCACTCAAGCTGATTGAAATTCTCGCCGGCAAAGCAAAACGCGACGAGGTCAATGCACAGCTGGTTCGAAATCACTAGCTGGATTGTACCGGCGCGATCATTGGTAATTACCTCGCATAAACTAAGTCTTATCGGTTTCTCAATAAATTATAATGGGCGGCTATTTAAAAGTTAGTAAGAGGTGTGCCATGCAGGCCGAAGTAAACGGAAAAACCATCCAGTTGAGTGAAGCCGGCTGGCTTGACAACCTGGACGAATGGAGCGAGGAACTCGCCGCCCAGATCGCTATAAACGAAAAAATTGATGCCCTCGGTGATGAGCACTGGGACATCATTCGTGAAGCGCGTGACTATTTTCATGAAAACGGCATGGTGTGCGAGCCGCGTGCGTTTTCAAAAATCATGAAACAGAAGTTCGGCAAGGACCGAAGCGATCAGAAATATATCTATTCGCTGTTTCCAACCGGGTTGATCAAGTGCGCTAACAAGATTGCCGGCCTGCCCAGGCCCAAGGGTTGCAGCTGAATCGGGACAAAAGAAAGGGGCTTTTATAGCCCCTTTCTTTTTTGTTGCGCATTATTGCTGACCGAGAACATCAGGCGCGATAGCGATAAGCATCCACGCTCATGCACAGGTTGACCCTGTCACTCACCACCGGCGACAGGGTGTACATACCAAATTCTGATCGCTGAATCGTGGTGGTCGCTTTCACCATGATACGGTCATCTCCAGGCACTGAATCAAGCTTGTGCATTTCTACGTAAAACGCCACTTCCCGGGTCACGCCGTGCAGTGTCAGCTCACCTTTTAGAATGGCTTTTTGCTCAGACAACCATTCGAAGCTGGTGCTGACGAACAGAATATCCGGGTATTGCTCAATATCGAAAAAGCTCTCGCTTTTCAGCATGGCCTCGATAAACCCCGAGTTTGTCTCCAGGCTGGCGACGTCGATACTGACCAGGGCGGAGTTCTGCCTGGTTTCCTGCTGCAGTGCCATTCCGCCCTTGAAGCTGCGAAACTCCGCTTCCACCATGCCGAGCGGACTGTCGACACAAAAGCCCATTTTTGATGTGCCCGGCTGGATGCGGTAAAGATCACCTTGCTCGGCTGCCTGCAGCATCGCACTCATCAGGCCAGTATCCACCTGCGCGTTTTTGAATGGCGCACAAAGATCGCTTTCATCGGCAATAGCAATCCCGCTCGCGACCAGCAATACAGTGCTTAACAGTATGTTTTCGATGAATTTTTTAGAGATAGCCATAAGCCCCCCTGAAATCTATATTAGCGTATTCTAATATATTTGACTCAAAAGGTCAATGATTTCGTGCCAAAATGGCAGGAAACTGCAGGGACATTAGGGCGAGATGCTTATCTGATCGAGTACTACGCGTTGCAATATGAGGTAGTCAGCCGCATTTAGCAGGCCATCCGGTGAAGCCAATCCAGCTGACAATGGCGCAATATCGCCGCGGATCAGCTGCTCGGGATCTGCGACCACAATACCCAGCACGATTTGCTGCATCAGAAGCAAATCGCGCACATCGACATCACCATCGCCGTTCAAATCACCGCTGGCTTCACCGGGTATGGACTGTGGGTTATTGGGGTTGCTCCCGGCATCCAGCTCGACATTGTCATCGTAGCCGTCGTCATCACTGTCCATGAGTAACGGGTCAGTCAGGTATAGATTGACTTCATCGCCGTCGAGCAGGGTATCAGTGTCGGTGTCCTGCAAAAATGGGCTGGTGCCCAGCGCCGCTTCTTCGATATCACTCAGCCCATCATTGTCATCGTCCGGGTCACAGACATCACCCAGGCCGTCGATATCATTGTCCAGCTGGTCGGCATTGGCATCGTTCGGGCAGTTATCATCTGCATTCAACACGCCGTCTGCATCGGCATCGTAATAGGCCAGCGCCTGGTCGACCTGTATCAACCCATAGCCAGAACTGAAATCAAATCCGGCGCTTAACATATCGATAGCTGTGTTTTGCAGAGCTGCGTAAATATCATCTGGCGTCAAACTGTTGATATTCGACTTGAGCAGTGCCGCCGCAGCTGCAGCATGGGGAGCGGCGGCGGATGTACCAAAGAAGTTTGGATAGCTGTTGCCATCATTATAATTCGAACCAAAGAAAGTCGTATCACCACCATCGGGGGCAACGATTTCGGGTTTCAGTCGCTGCTGGTTTATCGGGTTACCAGCAACATCAAACAAGATCGTTAAGCCACCCTGCGATGAAAATGATTCCAGCTGTGGCGGCGATATACCATACGCCGGTGTGCGGTCATAGCGCGCAGCCCCCACTCCTCGACCGCCGGCTGCTATTGCATGGCCGTATGAGCTGCTGCTGTTGGTTGCATATTCATTGATCGACATGCTTCCAAAATAAACAAACTTTACAAGTCCAGGTTCGGTGCCGGCAACATGGTCGATTGCAATCTGGTAGGTCGCTGTACTACTGGTAGTGTTGGTATAGGCAAATATATCGACCGCATCGCCACCAATATTATTATCACTCGATCCAGTCAATACGCTGCCACTGGCGGAATATAACACCATATCCATATCGGCCGATGCACCGGGTGCACCGCTGACGGAATAGAAAGGGTTATCCCATTGCAACACAAAGATCACCTGGGCGTTTGCCGGTATAGATACCTGCATCAATAAGTCTGTAGCAGCGCCCGGGTCGAAGTCATGACGCTTGCTGCGCGGGGCCAGGCCTTTTATACCTGAATTACGATAAACAGACTCGTAACTTTTTTTCGCGCTATTCCCTGCCGAGGAAAAATAGGCCACGCCCATCGCCCTGACCGCATCCACTGCCTGTGAGACAGGACCATCCTGAAACATGGGCTCGGCAAAATAGCTCACATCGTCATTAATCACATCGGCGTTGGCTACCGTGGCCAGCTCGATAATGCCATTGGCAAAATCGGCGATGCCGCCAAATGCACTGTGAAAAGCCTGGCTCGCTCCGGGTGCAACATCATGCACAATTTGCATCATGGCGCGACCTTCATCGGTGCCGGATTCACAGCCGGTTTCTTCCTGCAGCACTATAACGCTTGCAGGCAAATCTCCGCTGGCGACATCGGCAGCGGCACCACCCAGGCAGTCATAACTGTCTGATAGTGTGCCGACCACTATGCCACTGCCATCGCTGGCGTAAACTGAGCGCGCAATATTCGATGCCTGGGCGATATCGCCCTGACTCGTAACCAGCCCGGAATTTTTAACCGCCATCGCTGCCCGTGAAAATCGCAATTCTGCGAGCCCGGCCGCCAGCGGCAAGGCACTCACCGGTAAATAACCCGAGACATAACGACCGAACACTGACACCTGCTGCATACCCAGCTGGCGCAATGATTGTTCCAGCTGCTTTACATCGTCAGTAGCCACTGCATCGATTAGTATATTTTCTCCGCGAAGCTGTAAAAGCCTGTTACTGGCTCTGAATGACATAGGGCGTGCGACTGATTTGAAATCCTTGTGCTCAAAATACAGGCTGACCAGGTCGTAACCAATTTTCGCCATGGGGCCATCTTTGCCGCTACGGTCTTTACCCTGGAACGCTTCGATTGCCTGCTGCGCTTCACTGCTAACCTGGCTGCCAGGCACGCCAGGCGGGACAGCAAAAGCCTGCGCTACGAAACAGGCTAAAGCTATTCCAATCGCTGATCTGTGATTATCGGGTATCATCTTTAAAAGCTAGCAATATTCATGCTAACCGGTCTAATCTGTTGATATTATTGTACATAACAACGCTAACAAAGAGTGTGGAGTGAATCTGGAACCCAAGTGTAAACGATAACGACATTTAAAATACGCTAACGACTGTCAGATCTGGAACAGCTACAGAACGAGTGATACATCGATTTTAGTTATGGTTCTATCACTGAGAATCAACTGAAAATACAATATAATGTAGCCTTAATCAGCACGACATGGATACGCTTTAATGCAATGAACGAAGAACACCCTATTCAAGCTAGCTCAAAAACCGGCCCTGGTAAAAAGATAACGGACGACAAGAAGCCGCCAAGTGATTTCCTGCAGGGACTGGTGTTGTTTATCGCTTTTATTATATTTATGGCGGTCTGGCTTTACTATAACGTACCCGGATGATATCTAACCAGGCTCACCCCTGTATGCGCTGTGCCCTGCTGCACCCGATCTACTGCAGCGATCTACTGCAGCGATCTCACCAGGCGTAACTTATGCTGTTACTGTCACCAGCAACGAACCGCGAGCTTTATTGTTGCATATGCAGTCTGGCCTGCTGAAACACGATTCGTATTATTAAATCCATCTGTTCTTCTGTAAGCGCGATTTCACTTTTTGCGTTTACTTCATCATATAAATAATCATCAATCAGGTTCATAACACGATTTTGTGCATCAACGTCGTCCCAAAATCGGACCTTCCAGTTATGCCTGATAATATTTGTTAATGCCAGCGCAGCATCAGCTGCTCTCTCCGCTTTGGTAGCTTCTTGCTGACCAGATGGTGCAAATACAGGTTTAATTTGTTGATAGCATGCCAGCGCCAGTGGATTATTGTACAAGCATTCAGGTACAGCTTCGTTTACCTGGTTGATGACCCTGTCACGTATTTCTGCAACCTTGTTGATATACTCTACGGCAGAAATACGTCCCGCCTTGAACTCAGCTACCAGCTGATGCGCCTTTTTTATGAACTGTGTTGAATCTATACTATCGCCATCATACATATCTGATATTAGGCCCATCAGAACATGTACAACTGCATCTGCTTTCGAGGCAGGCAGTGCATAATAACCTGCACGCTCTTCACGAACATGGCTTGTTTGACTGGCGCCTGGAGATTCGTGTTGCATTATTAACGTTGTATATAGTTGATTAAACCAGCTCAGATGCTTTGTGTATTCCGCCAGCTTCTTCTCTGATGTTTGCATGACAAATTCTTTAACTGATAATGCAAGCTTTAGTGTACTGGCATATTTTTCGAGCCTCGAATAAAACTCTTTTCTGGCAATGCCGTCTGCCAGGATTGTTCTGCAAACTTTTTTGTCGATCCAGCTACCCGCCACCTCGAATATACTGCACAGCTGCTTGTGATGCCAGGATAATGCGCCGACTTCATCCATTACATTGTAAACACCGCTGACCATTGACTGTGCAGTTACGTGTGCATGTTTGTCATGCAATGTCTCAGGTTGAAAAGTTGATAGCTCGTTATCAGCATAATCAATAACCATGCGATACTTGTCGCGACGTGACATGTCGATGTGATTGTGCATATTGGTTTGACATATAAGGTCTGTTAGTGCCTCAGGATTTACATTGCAAGCCAGGTAGGAAATGCGATTGCGTGGCACGTTGAAAGCGCGCCGAATATCACCTACCACAATCAGGATCTCAGGCAGCACACCGTGACTAAATCTATTAAGAACATAATTATTATAATCGGCTTCTGTTGTACAGAATTTCATCTTCTCCTTCCAGCAGGATGAAGCACTGTTATTTATATTGGTGTCAGCTGGCACTTCAGCCTCGCCACTTTCTGTTGACGATAAAATGATTTCTGAATGCACTAGCCCTATCACTTCAAAATCGTGCTGATATTTCAATGCAGCCGCATTACTCTCAACAACGAGCTGCGCTTTATACCCTGAGCCCTGCCAGTTCGAAAGATAATGCTCACTGATATCGAATGCCCGCGAATAGATTATTTGTTCAGATGCACCCATGCTCAGCGCCTGCAAATATTTATTCTTTAATTCTGATTTCTGTAGATTGCTTATGCCTTGAAAATGTCTGCTGAACCAGTCATCAAGCGTGCGCCTGTCATGTAGCATGTCCGCATCCCGCCTCTCATACAATACGGGGCTACTAATTGCACCTGCGATTTCTGCACTTGCTGAACAACACGCATCGAAAACACCAGCATGCCGTACATGGATTGAATTTGCTTCCATACAGTTTACCTGTCAGTCAGAATCCTGTTGTTTTGTTTGTGACCGTGGAACCATCACCAGATTTAAGATGTATATTTAATATTCCACATTATCGATCAGTTTCTTAAAAGCTGTCATGATTTCAGCACGCGTTTCTGCGATTTCTTTTTCCAGCGCCATCGTACTCTTCTGAATCTGGGCCAGTTCCAGGCTGTCCTCATTGCTAGAGGTATTAACATACCTTGAAATATTGAGGTTGAATTTATTCTCGGAAATTTCTTCTGCACTGGCCAGGTATGAGAAGTTATTGACTACTTTTCGCTCGACAACAGTTGTATATATTTGTTCTATCAGATCACTTTCGGTAAATTCTGAGCCTGCTTTATGCGCTGCTTTCTGGTTTGCGTCAATGAACAGAACATCACTAATGTTCTCATTCGCACCCCCTTTTTCTCTCGAGCGATCGAATACCAGTGCTGCTACAGGCAGCCCCCCGGCTGGAAATATCTGGCACGGCAAACCGATGACAGCAATCAGGCTATTTTCTTCTATCAGCTTTTTGCGTATACGCGCCTCGGCGCCACCACGGAATAAAACGCCATGTGGCACTACAATAACCACGCGTCCGTGCTTTTCTTCAGCTGTCTCAATCATGTGACATATCATCGCGTATTCCACCTTGCTTTTCGGCAGAGTACCCCGCCAGAACCTGCGGTATATATCGTTCTCCGTTTCAAGCTGTCCCCATTCAGCGTTCGTTGAAGGCAAATAGCCCATGACTACATCAAATTTCATCAGGTGATCATTTTCTACCAGGGCGGGACTTGTCAGTGCATTACAAGTTTCAATTCGAGCAAAGTCCAGCCCGTGCATATACATATTAATGCGCGCTATATCACCGTTACTACTGCTTAATTCCATTCCATACAGTGCTATATCTTTACTGCCAGTTTTTTGAGCTGCCTCTATTAACAAGTTTCCTTCTCGACACACAGGATCACATATTGTTTCACCCGGATGCGGCTGCGCCAGTTTTATCACCAGGCTGGCTGCAGCCTGAGAAATTTGCCCACCGTCTGCTTTTTTGTCCAGTTCATATGCAAAACATTCGTTTATAAAACGACATATATTTGCAATGGCGCTCTCGGGAATAGTTGACGGCCGCATGTCAAACACTGGCCTGTTCATGTCTTCAAGCAATTGTCGTATGCGACGATTTCGCTCTCCGCTTCTGCCCAGGTGAGGCTGAGAACAAAAATCTATTTCACGGAAAACTCCGCGGAGCTTGCGTTCATTCGCCTCTTCAAGTGCATTCAATACCCTGTTTACACGCTCACCTATGTCACTTGCATTTCGCAAATCAAATAGACTATAGAAATCCGCATTGTGCCTGTTGACTATGGCGCCGCTTCGACTATCCACTACCTCGATGACAGGTATAACAAAACGTTCACGTGCAAGTCTGCGCCTTGTACGCTGAGTGTTCTGGCCATATGTATTTTCGAATTGTTGCTGATGGTCCTTCCACACATCTGACATGTATTTCAATAAAAACATCACCAGAATATAATTTTTACACATCAGTGCATCCATACCATTACGAAAGGAATTACAGGCTGCCCACAATGCTGTATTAATCTCTGTCTGACTATAGTGATTTGCCATGACGTCCCTGTGTTTAATGATAATTACCGGATGACAGCTTCTTCATTAGTTCGTTGCCAAGTTTGTTATGCAACTTTTCTGCCTGTTGTGTTAGCACAATCTGAATTTCCATTTCCTTCTGCATCAGCTCATCAAGCTTTACAATTTGTCGTTGTATGAGAACCGGCGGTACCGGTATAGTTATTGCGGAAAATTCTACGCGTTGTATGATGGGCGTTGCAGCGCCTGTGCGTACTCGCGCTATTTGTGTCTGCGTCATTTGCTGGTTCATACACCACGCCAGGTAACGAGAGCTGATGTCAGTGTTGCGCCGAATTATGTATAAGGTCGATGACGCAATCGTATTAGCTGGCACACTGGTTACTGCGCATGCATGGTTATGGACACCACGCGACACAAACAATACATCACCCTGTCTGATGATATATTTTTCTACATCGGTACCGGGTGAAATGCGCAGCGCATGACCGGGTTCAAATGAGTAGTGTGCACCGGCTTTGAGATGTTTTGCCAGGATAATCTGGTGTGAACCGTCAGGCTCATGCAATGCGCGGGTTTTAAGTGCATAACCGGGTAACACCTCGGCTATATCGGATATTTTTCTCTGACTATGATCCATGGCCTGTCCCTATTTGCCGCACACCGGGCATTTCCAGCGCGTACCTGCTGCACGCTCCGGGTGTGATTTATTATCCAGTTTTTCGTTTGCACCAAAGTCATGGTACGTGCAGCACTCTTTGTCATACGCGGCTTTGGCGTGTGATGCATATGAATATTTAAAATATTGGTAGCCCGAACTGACCCAGCTTTGCAGCCGGTTATTGACGTCATAATCGGAGCGGCCAACAAATTGCACCACGAATGATCCATCCTCCTTGATGTAACCAAGTCCGTAATTACCGGGCGAGATTCGATTTACCTGCCGGCTTACCTCCCTGTCTTCCAGTACATAGGGTCCATTCATACCGAGTGTTATCATTCTATCCATCCTCATTTTTAACCAACGAGGCTGCTTCACGGCATGTAGTACTGTTGATGCTGCTTCCATGCACGTCTGGCTGCCCTGCCTGACCGGTATAGTTGCTCGTACCGGATCCTGCCGTAGGTTTTCTGTTTACTTGTACAACTGATCGTTGACGATACTAGAACTCACTATTTACAGCGTCAACCTGCATTGATAGAGGAATGAGAATACTCTGCATATTCTTCTGGCGCAATTCATGCTCAGTCATTAATAATAATGTTAAATCAATGACTTGCGTGTTGAATTATGTCATTCGGGTATACCGCGCACTCCCCGGGCTCACTGCTACTGTGCATATATATCTGCTTGAGGGGGGTGATTTGGTGTATCTGCACCCGGATCAACGGCCGGGTGTGATTGTTAGCTGGAACGTTTGCTTCTGCCCCGGGGCATCGACCCGGACGGGTCGACTGCTGATACTCGTGGTATTCGCGCTATTTTTTCTTTGGCCTCTGCCAGCCGGTGATGGTTTTTTGTGGGCTGCGGCTCAGAACCAGCGTATTTGCTTCGGTATCACGCGTTATGGTGCTGCCTGCGCCAATGGTGCAATTTTCAGCCACTGTCACCGGTGCCACCAGCTGGGTGTCTGAGCCAACGAAGACGCCATCCTTGATGATTGTTTTGTGCTTGTTCGCGCCATCATAATTACAGGTAATGGTTCCTGCACCTATGTTGACGTTCTCACCAATTTCACTGTCACCCAGGTATGTGAGATGGCTTGCCTTGCTGTTCCTGCCCAGGGTGGTGTTTTTAACTTCAACAAAATTGCCCACACGGCTGCTGGTTTTCAGTTCAGTCCCTGGACGTAAACGTGCAAACGGGCCAACATCAACTTTTTCACCTATGCGTGCATTTTCAATAATAGAATAATGCTTGATGTTGCTACTGCTGCCAATCGTACTGTCTGTGATAATGCAGCCTGCACCAATAGTGACATTGTTACCGATCACTACATCACCTTCAAACACGGTATTGATATCGATAAAGCTGTCGCTTCCAATGCTCAGCGAACCGCGAATGTCGATGCGCGCCGGGTCTGCGACCGTAACACCTTCCGCCATAATAGTTTCGACGAGCTCGCGCTGGTGTATGCGTTCGAGTTTTGCCAGTTGTTTTCTGTCGTTCACGCCTTCCACCTCGTGTGCCTGTTTTGGTTGAGAGGTAATAATCCTGTTCCCCTGCTCGACAGCAAGGCCAATGATATCAGTCAGATAGTATTCGCCCTGTGAATTATTGTTGTCGATTTTTTCCAGCAGCTGCTTTAGATAACCGGCATTCAACGCGAGAATTCCCGTGTTCACTTCATTAATTTTTTTCTGTGCTTCACTGGCATCTTTGTGCTCGACAATGGCAACGACCTTGTCCTGCTGCCTGATAATGCGGCCGTAACCTGCAGGATTTTCCAGCGTCACTGTAAGCAGGGCAATATTATTCCCAGTGACACTTTTGACCAGGGACTGCAGGGTACTGGTATTAATCAGTGGTACATCGGCGTACAGTACCAGCGCAATACTGTCATCGTCCAGTTTTGGAACGGCCTGCTGGACCGCGTGTGCAGTACCCAGCTGTTGTGCCTGTTCAACCCACTCGGCGTTAAAACCGCTGCATTGTTCGCGCAACATCTCGCCGCCGTGGCCGTACACGATATGAACAGTATCCGCACCGAGCTCGACACAGCGCTGATATACATGCTGCACCATCGGTTGCCCGGCAATCTTGTGCACCACTTTTGGCAGTGATGATTTCATGCGTGTGCCCTGGCCGGCTGCGAGAATAATGACGCTTAAAGACATTGAATATCCGGTATCGTCCGAAAAAGAAAAAAGGCCGGATTAACCGGCCTTCAAATTCTAGCTTAAAGCTGAGCAGCTTTCCTGCGATTGATGAGTTTGGGGCATCAACCGTAGCTGGCTACTTTCTCTTTTTGAGCTTTTTAATGGTATCAAGCTGGGCGAGTGCTTCGAGCAGCTCGGTCTTGGCATGTGCATAATCCATATCGGATTTTTTATCGGCCAGTGACGCTTCGGCACGTGCTTTCGCCTCCAGCGCTGCAGCTTCATCCAGGTCTGCAGCACGCACCGCAGTATCGGACAAAATCGTCACCACGTGCGGCTGCACTTCGAGAATACCACCACTGACATAGAATGAACGCATTTTGCCTTCGAGGTCAACCGTGCGTACTTCGCCCGGTTTCAACCGGGTCAGCAATGGTGTGTGTCGAGGGTAAATGCCGACTTCGCCCATTTCTGCGGGGGCGTACACCTCAGTCACTGTACTCGAGAAAATCTCGGTTTCAGCGCTTACTATGTGTATATGCATCGTCATGGACATCAATAGACCTATTTCATACCCTTGGCTTTTTCGACAGCTTCTTCGATACCACCAACCATGTAGAACGCCTGCTCAGGCAAATGATCGTATTCACCGGACAAAATGGCCTTGAACGCAGCAAGATTATCTTTCAGTGAAACATATTTACCCGGCGCGCCGGTGAATACTTCTGCAACAAAGAACGGCTGCGACAGAAAACGCTGGATTTTACGTGCGCGCGCAACTGCGAGTTTGTCATCATCGGATAATTCATCCATACCCAGAATGGCGATAATGTCTTTCAGTTCTTTATAGCGCTGCAAAATACCCTGAACTGCGCGTGCAATTTCATAATGCTCGGT
Source organism: Gammaproteobacteria bacterium (assembly GCA_049666625.1). Lineage (GTDB taxonomy): Bacteria > Pseudomonadota > Gammaproteobacteria > SZUA-229 > SZUA-229 > JASBSR01. Next base: position 12,675 of record JBATHJ010000121.1, read on the forward strand.
ACCGACTACGTGCGGATCAAGAATACGCGAAGTCGAATCGAGTGGATCCACCGCAGGATAAATACCCAGCTCGGCAATCTGGCGAGACAGTACCAGGGTCGCATCCAGATGCGCGAATGTGGTTGCCGGAGACGGGTCGGTCAAATCGTCCGCCGGTACATAGACCGCCTGGAAAGACGTAATCGAACCGGTCTTGGTTGAGGTAATACGTTCCTGCAACACACCCATTTCTTCCGCCAGGGTCGGCTGATAGCCCACCGCGGAAGGCATACGGCCCAGCAGTGCTGATACTTCGGTACCGGCAAGGGTGTAACGGTAAATGTTATCAACGAACATCAGTACGTCGCGGCCTTCGTCACGGAAAAACTCCGCCATGGTCAAACCGGTCAGCGCTACGCGCAGGCGGTTGCCGGGAGGTTCGTTCATCTGGCCATAGACCAGCGCGACCTTGTCGAGTACGCCGCCTTCCTGCATTTCATAGTAAAAATCGTTACCCTCACGAGTACGTTCACCCACACCTGCGAACACCGAGAAGCCTGAGTGTTCAACCGCGATGTTACGAATCAGCTCCATCAGGGTGACGGTCTTGCCTACACCCGCACCACCGAACAGACCAATCTTGCCGCCCTTGGAAATCGGCATGACCAGGTCGATGACCTTGATACCGGTTTCCAGAATCTCGGTCGCCGAAGACTGTTCTTCAAACAACGGTGGTTTGCGGTGAATCGGCATGGTGGTTTCGGCACCGATATCGCCCTGGTTATCGATCGATTCTCCCAGCACGTTCATGATGCGGCCCAGGGTTTTCTGACCAACCGGAACTCGAATCGCATCACCGGTGTTATTTACCACCATTCCACGGCGCAAACCTTCGGTCGGGCCCATTGCAATCGCGCGTACAACGCCGTCACCCAGTTGCGCCTGCACTTCCATGGTTAGCCCGACTTCGTCGAGTTTCAGCGCATCATAAATTTTAGGAATGGAGTCCCGCGGAAATTCGACGTCGACGACCGCGCCGATAATTTCTACTACGTTTCCGGTACTCATGTTGGTGTCCTCATTACTTAATTTGAATTTTATATATAAACATCAGACCGCGGCGGCGCCACTGACAATTTCAGATATTTCCTGAGTGATTGCTGCCTGCCGTGCCTTGTTATAAACCGTTTGTAAATCTTTAATGATATCGCCCGCGTTGTCTGTTGCGCTCTTCATTGCAATCATGCGCGCGGACATTTCACTGGCGACGTTTTCAACCACGCCCTGATATACCTGCGACTCAATAAAACGCAACATCAGGCCATCGATAATCGGTTTTGATTCGGGCTCGTAAATGTAATCCCAGTGGTGCTCAAGCTCTTTGTCTACGTTTCCGGCCACCGGAACCAGCTGGTGTATATAAGGTGTCTGCGTCATGGTGTTGACAAATTCGTTATACACCAGGAACAGCTTGTCGATCTTGCCTTCATCGTAAGCATCGAGCATGACCTTGACTGTACCGATCAACTTGGCATGCGACGGCGAATCACCGATGTTTTCAGTGTGTGCGACAAGTTTGCATTTGAAGCGTTTGAAGAATGCACCGGCCTTCTTGCCGATTGCACATACATCAACTTCGACACCCTGCTTGTCCCATTCGATCATCTTGTTCACGGTTGCCTTGAACATGTTGTTGTTCAGGCCACCGCACAGACCACGGTCAGTCGATACGATAATGTAGCCAACGCGTTTGACTGTTTCGCGCTCGAACAAATACGGGTGTTTATATTCCGGGTGTGCCTGTGCAAGATGCGAAAGTACAGTGTTGATTTTTTCTGCGTACGGACGGCTGGCAGCCATGCGGTCCTGTGCCTTGCGCATTTTGCTCGCTGCCACCATTTCCATGGCCTTGGTGATCTTCTGAGTGTTTTTAATACTCTTGATCTTGCCACGTATTTCTTTAGCGCCTGCCATTTTTATCAGTTACCTGGTTGCAACGTCGCTTAGTAAACGCCGGTGGATTTAAATGCATCAAGAGCGGCACGCATGGCAGCCTCAACATCTTTATCATAATCGCCCGTAGTATTTATCTTGTCGATCAGATCGCTGTTGTTGCTCTTCATGTGGGCCAGCATTGCCGCTTCGAAATCGACGACCTTGTTGGTCGGTACGTCGTCGAGATAGCCTTCGTTGGCCATGAACAGTGAGAACGCCATTTCTGCGACTGACAACGGCGAGTACTGCGCCTGTTTCATCAGTTCGGTTACGCGCTCGCCGCGTTCGAGCTGGGCGCGTGTGGTGTCGTCAAGATCAGAAGCAAACTGTGCGAATGCTGCCAGCTCACGATACTGAGCCAGCGCCAGTCGAACGCTACCGCCAAGCTTTTTAATAATCTTGGTCTGCGCTGCACCGCCTACACGTGACACTGACAGGCCGGCGTTTATCGCAGGACGAATACCGGCGTTGAACAAATCGGATTCAAGGAAGATCTGGCCATCGGTAATCGAAATTACATTGGTCGGTACGAATGCAGATACGTCACCGTCCTGGGTTTCGATAATCGGCAATGCCGTCAGTGAACCGGTTTTACCTTTGACTTCACCGTTGGTAAATTTTTCAACATACTCGGCATTGACGCGTGATGCGCGTTCCAGCAAACGTGAATGCAGGTAGAACACGTCACCCGGATATGCTTCACGACCCGGCGGACGACGCAGCAGCAATGATACCTGGCGATAGGCCCAGGCCTGCTTGGTGAGGTCATCATAAATAATCAGCGCATCTTCGCCGCGGTCACGGAAATATTCGCCCATGGTACAACCGGCGTAAGGCGCAATGAACTGCATCGCCGCCGATTCTGCCGCGGTGGCCGCCACAATAATGGTGTGTTCCATCGCGCCGTGTTCTTCCAGTTTGCGCACGATGTTCGCCACGGTGGAGGCTTTCTGGCCGATCGCTACATAAATACATTTAACGCCGGAGTGTGACTGGTTGATAATGGCATCGATAGCTACCGCGGTTTTACCGGTCTGGCGGTCACCAATAATAAGTTCGCGCTGGCCACGACCAATCGGCACCATTGCGTCAATCGACTTCAGACCGGTCTGCACTGGCTGGTCAACTGACTTACGTTCGATTACGCCGGGGGCAATTTTTTCTATCGGCGCCGTACCTTTTGCATCAATTGGGCCCTTGCCGTCGATCGGATTACCCAGCGCATCGACCACGCGTCCGAGCAGGCCTTCACCAATCGGGACTTCAAGAATGCGGCCGGTGCATTTGGCGGTGTCGCCTTCTGAAAGATGGCCGTAGGCGCCGAGCACTACCGCGCCAACTGAATCGCGTTCGAGATTTAGCGCCATGGCGAACGTGTCGCCGGGCAATTCAATCATTTCGCCCTGCATGGCATCGGCCAGGCCGTGAATACGCAAAATACCGTCGGTCAGACTGACCACGGTACCTTCGGTACGCGCTTCTACTTTTGAATCAAAGCTTTGAATACGCGCCTTGATGAGTTCACTGATTTCAGATGGATTCAGCTGCATGGTGTTTTCCTCTTAACGATTCAATGTGCTGGCCAGCGCGGCAAGTCTGGCTTTCATCGAACCATCGATAATGGTGTCTCCGGCCTTGATAACAACACCACCGATCAGCGACTTGTCAGTCGATGTGGTGATAGTGACATCACGGCCCATTTTGTTTTTTAGTGCACTGGCAATACTGGCCTGTTGCTCATCCGACAGCGGGAACGCAGAGGTGACTTCAGCAACAATATGGCCTTCGGCCTCGGCGCGGTACTGTTCATAGAGCTCGGCAACGGTTGGCAATAACGCCAGCCTGTTGTTTTCTGCCATTAACATGATCAGGTTTTTCTGCTGCTGATCGAGCTTGTCACCGATAACAGCCAGCAGTAATTCGCCTTTTCGCGCTTTACTGAGCTGCGGGCTCGCTAACTTTTGCACAATCGCGGCATCGGTACTGACCAGCGCCATTAACGCAAGCGCATCACCCCAGGCGGCAAGCCCGGAGGACTGTGCTGCATGTTGATATACTGCATTCGCGTATGGGCGCGCTGCTGTGGTGAGTTCTGACATGTTTCAGGTTCCGCTAGAGCTGGGCTGCAAGATCTTGCAGTGAGCTGGCATGTGCCTCGGCATTCACTTCACGCTGCAACACTTTTTCCGCACCGGCCATGGCGAGCGTAATGACTTCCTTGCGCAGATGTTCGCGCGCACGGTTCACTTCCTGCTCGATTTCAGCATTGGCGCCGGCCTTGATGCGTTCAGCTTCTGAACGCGCATCATTCTTCGACGCTTCTTCAATTTCCTTGGCGCGTTTCTGTGCCTGGGAAATTATTTCAGATGCCTGGGTCTTGGCTTCCTTGATGTGTTTGGCGGCACGCTTTTCAGCCAGTTCCTGCTCGTGCTGTCCACGTTCTGCTGCAGCCAGGCCGTCAGCAATTTTCTTGCTGCGTTCGGCGAGTGCATGTACCAGGGGTGGCCAGACAAATTTGAAACAGAACCAGACAAACAGCGCGAATGTGATCGACTGTCCAATCAGCGTTAAATTAATATTCATTCGCTAGTCTCGTTGCGTTGTTAGATACGGCCTTATGCAACAGCAAAGATAACGTAGAACGCTACACCCACTGCGATCATTGGTACCGCGTCGGTCAGACCCATCATCAGGAAGAACTGGCCACGCAATAATGGAATCAGTTCCGGCTGACGCGCAGCGCCTTCGAGGAATCGGCCACCCAGCACACCCATACCGATCGCGGCACCAAGAGCGCCCAGACCCATCATGATAGCGCCGGCAATGTAGAGCATCGCGGTTACTTCAGTCATTGTTTTCTCCTAAAAATTAAACTTTAAAAATTCTGTTAGCAAATTTGCTTATTAATGTTCGTCATTGATCTGGTATGCCAGGTCCATGTACACCACACTCAACACCATAAATATGTATGCCTGCAGGGTAATGATTAGAATATGGAAAATTGCCCAGCCGAGCTGCAGCACGCTGCCAAATACACCAAGCGCGAGACCGCCACCGTACATTAATGCAATCAGGATAAAAATCATTTCACCGGCAAACATGTTGCCGTAAAGACGCAGCGACAATGAAAGTGGCTTCGCCAGCAGCGCGACCAGTTCCAGTACGAAATTGATCGGCATGAATATCAGCTGCATTATCTTGTTGCTGGAACTGAACGGGTGCATGGTCAGCTCTGCAGCAAAACCGCCCACGCCCTTGATTTTAAGGCTGAAAAACAGCATCAGCACAAACACCGCCAGCGACATGCCGAAGGTGGCATTTGGATCAGTCGAGGGCACTACCCTGAAATAGACGCTGTGCGGATCCATGCCGAAGAACGATGTCCCCATCATGGTGGCTACCTGCGGGATCCAGTCGACCGGAATCAGGTCCATGAAATTAATCAGGAACACCCAGACGAAAATGGTCAACGCCATTGGCGCGACCATGGCATTTCTGCCGTTGAAGGTACTTCGCACCGTGCCGTCGACAAACTCGACCAGCATTTCGACAAAATTTTGCATGCCCGCGGGCACGCCCGTGGTGGCAGATTTGGCAACTTTGTTGAACAGCCAGAGGAACAATACGCCGAGCGTGATCGACCAGAACATGGTGTCGACATGGATCGCCATGAAACCCATTGCCTTGGCTTCGGCTGCAGTATGCGCAAGCCCCCAGTGACCGGCATGCTCGTGGCCTTCCGGAAATTGTCCGAAGGTCAGGTTCTGCAGGTGATGCTTGATGTACTCACTGGCGGTCTGGGCTTCACCCGACATTATCAACTCTCATGGTTATTCATTATTATATGAATCCCGATTCCTGCGTGCGCCTATCGCAGCCAGCAGGGCGGGCAACATGTGTACCAAAAAATAAGCAGCCAGCAGGGCTGCTGCGTTGATCGGCTTCAGCAGTATAAATACTGCAACGAACAATGAACCGGTCAAAATTAATTTGTTTATCTCGGCCGAGTAGAAACTTCGTAATACCTGGGCCGGTTGTTTGCCTTTGGCGGTAAACACCTTGAGTGCAAACCAGCCATTGGCCAGCGCTGCTATCAGGCCGCCGATCAGGCCGGAATAGGCCGCCGTCAGATCATACAGCAACATCAGGGCTGCGAGCACAACGCTGGTGATTAACTGCGCTATAACGAAACCTGAAGCCTGTTTCAACTCCCTGGCAGCGAGCTGGTTTATCCGTGCCTCGTCCACTCAGATGGCCTGGAAATTCCTGAGCGCAACATGATGACAAACGCGCGAGATTATAAGGAGTGAGTGATATCTGGTCAAGGCTTGTATGTCACTATAAGGAATTTCTATGAGTGCTATAAGCCAGGCTGAGGCTGATTTGCCGGCTACTGAATTCTGCCCAGTATGCCTTCCAGTGCATCCAGGCTGCTGTAATGGATCTCGAGCACACCCTTGTTTTTGCCCTGCTGGCGCAGACTGACCTGGGCACCGAGTTTTTCACCCAGCTCGGTTTCCAGCCGGGTGATATCAGCATCTTTTTTCTGTGCTTTGGGTTTTGCCGGCGGATTCAGCGTGCGCTTGACCAGCGCCTCGGTTTCGCGCACCGACATGCCACGCCGGGCGACATCTTTTGCCAGCCGGCTCTGGACCATGCCATTCACCCCGAGCAGGGCGCGGGCGTGGCCCATTTCGATGGCGCGCGTTGCCAGCAGGTCTTTGACATCGCTGTTCAGGTCCTGCAGGCGCAACAGGTTGCTCACACTCGCGCGCGAACGCGCCACGGTGTCAGCGACCTGCTGGTGGGTCATATCGAATTCTTTGATCAGCCTGTGCAGCGCGGTGGATTCTTCCAGCGGGTTGAGATTTTCACGCTGAATGTTTTCAATCAGTGACACCGCCGCCGCGGTCTGGTCGTCAAAATGCTTGACCACCGCCGGTATCCGGTCGAGCCCGGCCAGCTGGGTCGCACGCCAGCGGCGCTCACCGGCGACGATTTCAAAACGATTGTCGGCCGCCGCGCGCACCACGATGGGCTGCACTACGCCCTGGGCTGAAATCGAATCCGCCAGCTCCTGCAGTGACTCCTGGTCAAAATGCACTCGCGGCTGCCACGGGCCGCGCTGGATCAGGTCGACATCCAGCTCGCGCAGTTCATCATCGTGTTGCGCCGTGGTCATCACCTGCACGGTGTCGCTGCCACCGAGCAGTGCATTCAGGCCCCGGCCCAGTCCGCGTTTTTTTGGTGTTGCCATAATAGTATGTCCGCTAGTCAGGCCGGTATGCTGGTCGATGAATGTCGGTAATTACGACGCAGCATTTCGCCGGCGAGTGATAAATACGCGAGCGCGCCGCTGGAGGTCTTTTCATACAGCAATGCCGGCAGGCCGTGGCTAGGGGCCTCGGCAAGGCGCACATTGCGCGGCACAATGGTGCGATATACCTTGTCACCAAAATGTTCAATCAGCTGGGCAGATACATCATTCGACAGAGTATTGCGTGGATCGAACATGGTGCGCAACAGGCCTTCAACCTTAAGATGCGGGTTCACCGATGACTGCACCTGGCGGATCGTATCCATCAGCGCGGTCAGGCCTTCCAGCGCGTAGTATTCGCATTGCATGGGAATGATCACACCATCAGACGCGACCAGGGCATTCAGCGTCAGCATGTTGAGCGCCGGCGGGCAATCGATCAGCACGTAGTCGTAATTGTGCTTGATGGGTTCGATGGCGTCCTTCAGGGTATTTTGTGCATTGTCGGTGCGCATCAGGCTGACTTCTGCCGCGGTCATGTCGGCATTTGACGGCAACAGGTCGATGCCGATATTTTCCAGCGTCATCACGCACTGTTTGACATCGAAACCCGACAGCAGCACATCGCAGAAGGTATTTTCCAGCGCATTCTTGTCCACGCCCACGCCCATGGTGGCATTGCCCTGAGGATCCAGGTCGATCAGCAGCACCTTGCGCCGGGTCGCAGCCAGTGATGCGGCAAGATTGACGCTGGTGGTGGTTTTACCCACGCCGCCCTTCTGATTCGCCAATGCTAAAACTTGCACCATAAGATTAATGTGTCTGTGTGATTTCGAGTAAGTGTCTTTCAGCCGCAAGGCCGGGTATATTTAATGTGTGTGACCGTTTTACATGGTATCCCGCCACGCTCAATGCTTCATCGCGCCTGCCCTGCATCACCAGAATCCGGGTGTTTGCATGGTGCAGATGCCGCGTATTCGCAACAATGATATCGCTGGCTGCCCAGGCGCGCGCAATCACGAGGTCAAAGTATATCGCACGGCCATCTTTTGTGGGTCGGTATTCTTCGATACGCCGGTTCACCACTTCGACATTATCCAGCCCCAGCGCCAGTTTTGCCTGGGTCAGAAACCGGGTTTTTTTGCCGACACTGTCATTCAGCACAATCCGCATTTCGGGGCGGCACAACGCCAGCGGTATCCCCGGCAGACCGGCACCCGTGCCGACATCGATCATCGATTGTGCTGCGTCCAGATGTGGCAACACCGCCAGCGAGTCAAGCAAATGCTTGCTCAGCATTTCGACAGGGTCGTGAATGGCGGTGAGATTGTATGCCCGGTTCCAGTGAATCAGCAGGCCGATGTAGTCGATGAGTTTTTCCGGCACGCCGGCAGGCAGCTCCAGGCCCAGGGCGGTGATGCCGGTATTGAGTTCATCGAGCAGCTGCCGTGTCATGGGCCTATTCTCGCATGCCAGGCAGCACCAGGCTTATTCCTTAACAGCCTAAAATTATGTCAATGCCTGGATTTCCAGTCCTGGTGCCAGCGGATGATTTCATTGCCCGGCATTGGCCGACCAATGAAGTAGCCCTGCGCCGAGGTACAGCCCAGCTCGGCTATCAGCTCGATGCCGGCTTCATTCTCGATGCCCTCGGCAACAATGGTCATGTTCAGCTTTTGAGCCAGCTCCACACTGGATTGCAAAATTGCACGTGCCGCCTTGTTGTGCTGGGCGCCGTTTACAAATGTTCGATCTATTTTGAGTTCTTTGAAAGGCACGCGTTGCAATTGTTCCATCGAAGAATAGCCGGTACCGAAATCATCGATCGACAGACCGATGCCCTTCAGGCTAAGCCGGGTGAGGATATCGAGCGCGGACGTTATATCCTGCATCAATCGGCTTTCGGTAATTTCGAGCATGATTTTGGAAACATCCAGCTGGTGTTGTTGTGCGCAGCTCACAATGTATTCCGGCAGGTCGAGACGATCGAGTGAATCGACGGATATATTGACGCTGAGATTAATATCGAGCCCCTGTTCACGCCAGTGCGAACATTGCGCCATGGCATCTGACAGAATCACATCGGTCATATGGTTGATCAGGTTGTGCTCTTCGGCGACCGGGATAAACACATCGGGCGGTATCATACCGTGTTGCGGATGACTCCAGCGCGCGAGTGCCTCTACGCCAGACAGCTGCATGCTGGCGATATCAATTTGAGGCTGGTAATACACCATGAACTCACCGTTTTCGATACCGTTTCTGAGATCATTTTCAGTGATTGATATCTTGTCCTTGTGCGGTCGCGTAGCCTGTTCTGTGCCTACCTGCAACAACAGATCAGTCAGCGGGGGGATGGTAACGGGTTTTTCCAGCGCGCCCAGAATATTCAGTTTGCGGTCACGCGCAATATTTTCCGCCGAGCGCAACAGCCGGGTGTCTTCTGCACTGATCAGAATAATATTGCCCAGGTAGGCCTGTTCAGAAAGATGGCGCAAAAATTCCACGCCATCCATGCCGGGCATGTTGAGGTCGAGCAATAAAACCGATGGCGGCGCGGTCGCGTTTTTCATATAGGATAAAGCGTCCTCGCCGGAGGATGCCGTGATAACGTTATTGATACCCAGGTTATTCAGGTGCGCGGTGACCAGGTCGAGTACAAACCGGTCATCATCGACAATCAATACTTCTTCAAAGTTAAACTCGGCCTTTTTCGTTTCCTGTTCTGTCAACTGCGCCTGTATATAGTCTTCGACGGCGACCATCGCAGCATCAAATTCGGGAATGGCTTTATCGAGCTGCGCCCAGTTCTGTTTTTTTGAAGCCGACTCGACCTTCTGGCACAAATTGGCCAGCCTGTCTGCGCCAATGGCGCGCGCGGATGATTTTAGTTTGTGGCAGGCATCTTCTATCCCGCTGCAATTTCGATCTTCATAGGCCTGGTGAATGAACGCAATCGTTTCGGGCGCAGTATTCAGAAACAGTTTGAAAAAGCGCCGGTGTTTGTCCGGGTCGGGCCCGACATAACGTATCAGCAACTCGGTATTAATAGCCGGTAAGCTCGTGGCCTGGCTCGACATTGCTTCTGTTTCTGCATGTGCCGGCCCGGCATGGCCACTTCTGTTTTCAGAGGGCGCATCATCCGCCTGCGCCTCGCATGGTAACCACTGGTCCAGCTTGGCTTTGAGTTCATCTATATTGACCGGCTTGGACAGGCAGTCATTCATGCCGCTTTCTATACAACGCGTTGCTTCATCTGCAGATGCATTTGCGGTAATAGCAACAATATGAATGCGCCTGATACGATTATTGGTAGACGCTCTTATTGCCTGCGCCAGCTCGTAGCCATCCATTTCCGGCATATGAATGTCAGTCAACACCAGGTCGTACTTATGTGTCTGTAGACTTTTTAGTGCCTGGGCGCCATTGGTTACCACGTCCGAAGTAAACCCCAGCACCTCGAGTTGTAGCGCAATTAGCTCCTGGTTGGTGATATTGTCTTCCGCCACCAGGATGTGTTGTTGCCCATGATGCGCATCGTTGTTCTGCAAGGTTTTACTGGCTTCGCTGTTGTCTACTTCGACCCTGGCTTCAGCGGCCGGCAATTCAATCATGAATGTCGAGCCTTTGCCCTGCTCACTTTCAACGCTAATACTGCCGCCCATCAGCTCAACCAGCTTGCGCGTAATTACCAGGCCGATGCCGGTGCCTTCTATCTCACCCTGTTGTGCACCCAGCCGGTTGAATGGCTGGAACAAGGTTTCCATATCTTTGCTACTGATGCCGCGCCCGCTATCTGTAAAACAGATCTGATGGTACCCGGGCCTGGTCACCTGGCACCAGACATTCACTGATCCGTTATTTTTGTTGTACTTGATGGCATTACTGAGCAGGTTGAGTATCACCTGCATCAGCCGTGTATTGTCTGCACGCACCCAAATCTCCTCGTGGCAATCAAGGTGCACGTCTTTATTGTGGTAACTCAGGCTGATGTTATTTTTTTCTGCCAGCGGCCTGATCAACCTGAAACTGTCCACCAGTACCGGGCACAGCCTGACCGATTCGATTACAAGATCGATATGGCCGGCTTCGATTTTTGCGTGATCCAGTACGTCATTAATTAGTTCTAGCAGCAGGCTGCCCGCGTTATAAATAACTTTTGCGTGCTTCTGTTGTGCGCCGGTTAAACCCCTGTCTAATTGCAACAGATGGGCAAAGCCCATGATGGCATTTAACGGCGTGCGCAACTCATGGCTCATGCTGGATAAAAATTCAGACTTGGTGCGGTTTGCCTGTTCAGCTTCATCCCTGGCATCAATCAGCGCGATTTCCATCGAGTCGCGCAAGGCTTCGGCTTTCTCCGCTTCAAGCAGGTTGGTGCAGGTTGATAACAGTGGTTGCAGTAACTGGATTACGCCGGTGTTATACCCCTCGGTGCGATTAGCGATCCCGACCAGACCGGTCAGCCTGTCGCCTAGCTTGAGGGGTATACCCATAAATGACTCCAGCTGCGGATGGCCTGGGGGCAGGCCACCCGATCTCGGATCATTGACAGGATCGTTCGAAATAACTGTTTCACCACTGGTAATAACCGCGCCCAGTAAATTATCGAGTTGCTTGAATTCGAGCCCGGTCGGGGATTCTTCCTCATACAGCTGCCGCATTTCGCTGTTCCATGCGATGTTGGTGATATGGCGCGTGCGCAAGAACGGTGGCTCATCAGCTGGGTATATCACTTCACTGATCAGGCCGAATTCACTTTCGGTAATATCGAGGATACCGTTGAGCAATTGCTCGAACACTTTTTGCCTGTCCTGGCCCGTAATAAATTCATCCTGCACTTTGTAAATATGCTCTAACAGGGTGCGTTGAATATAATTCTCAATTTCCGAATTTTTCCGCTCGGAAATATCACGCACAATTGCTACAAAGCGTGGCGAGGTATTATCAGGTGCAATATATTGAAGATGAACTTCGACCGGCTCT
>JBATHJ010000122.1:0-1671 GCA_049666625.1 Gammaproteobacteria bacterium
ACTGCTGTAGCTCAACGGCATTGGCATCTTCCATCGCGGCAACAAATTCCTCTGTGGTCACGGCACAGCCATCATGTCGTGAAAAATACAGGTCCATGCCTTTATGAAACCCTTTACTGCCCAGCAGGGTGTGAATCATGCGAATCACTTCTGCACCCTTGTTATAAACCGTTACCGTGTAGAAATTATTGATCTCTATATATGAGTCCGGCTGTATCGGGTGCGCCATCGGCCCGGCGTCTTCGGCAAACTGCGCTGTGCGCAATATATTGACATCATCAATGCGCTTGGGCGTGGCAGCATTCATGTCTGCGGTGAACTGCTGGTCACGAAAAACAGTCAGCCCTTCTTTGAGCGTAAGCTGAAACCAGTCGCGGCAGGTGACACGATTGCCGCTCCAGTTATGGAAATATTCGTGCGCTATGACAGCTTCAATATTGATAAAATCAGCATCGGTAGCCGTGTCCTGTTTGGCGAGTACGAATTTCGAATTGAAAACATTCAATCCCTTGTTTTCCATCGCACCCATATTGAAATCATCGACTGCAACAATATTATAAATATCGAGGTCGTATTCACGCCCATAGGTTTCTTCATCCCAGCGCATGGATTTTTTCAGCGATGCCATTGCATGGTCACACTGGTCGATATTGTGCGGCTGCACATAGATCCGCAGTTGCACCTTGCGGCCAGTCATGGTTGTAAACGTGTCTTCGATATAAGACAGATCACCCGCGACCAGCGCAAACAAGTAGCAGGGTTTTTTAAACGGGTCATCCCATTTCGCCCAGTGGCGACCATCTGCATACTCACCGGCGTCGGCGGCATTGCCGTTTGATAAAAGCACCGGATATTTATCGCGCGCAGCAATAATCGTGGTGGTAAATTTCGCCATCACATCTGGACGATCCAGGTAATACGTGATTTTGCGAAACCCCTCAGCTTCGCATTGCGTACAATAATTACCGCTCGATTTAAACAGGCCTTCGAGTGAAGTATTTTGCTGTGGTTTGATGAAGGTCTCGATACTAAGCTGGCAACGGTCAGGTAGCTTGAATATGCAGAGATGGGTATCGGTAAGCCGGTAATCGTCTGCGCCCAGCATCGCACCATCAAGATGCACACTGCCGAGTTCGAGTTGCTCACCATTCAGTTCGAGTGGATGCTCGCCATCAATCGCCGCATTTCTGACCAGCGTCAAAACCGAAACAACGCGAGTGACGTCTTCATTGAGTTCAAACTGCAGATCAACCTGCTCTATCCACCAGGCAGGCTGGGCGTAATCTTCCAGTTTGATAAGACTGGGTGCGGCTTCTTTCATGATATCTCTACGGTTTGTATAGAACCGTTAGGATACATAAAAATGAGCAAGGATGGATGGTTTGTGAGTAGAGAATTGATATGGCAGCCGTAAAAAGTAGCCCTGCCCTTTTTCATGAACCGGCACGCAGCCTTTAAAAAAGGGTGCTGAAGAACAGATCTTCCCGACCAGCCAGACATAAAAAAGCCCCTGAAAAGCGGGGCTTTTAGCTGTTTACTGACGACAGGATTTACAAAATACATCCTTGTATTTTGCCCTTCGGGCCGGCTATAAAACAGCCGTTAAAAATGGCTTCCTGCCATTTTTCATGGACCGGCACGCACCCTTCAAAACAGGGTGCTGAAGAACAG
>JBATHJ010000123.1:0-2277 GCA_049666625.1 Gammaproteobacteria bacterium
CCAAGACCACGCCTGCCATCACGGTGAAAGCAGTGCAGTCATACGGTGCTAAAACCGTACTGGTAGGTGATACCTACGATGATGCATACGAACATGGCGTGGCGCTGGCGAAAGAAAAAAAACTCGAGTTCGTGCATCCCTATGATGATCCCGATGTCATTGCCGGCCAGGGCACGATTGGCGTTGAAATACTGCGCCAGCATCCCGATGACATCGAAGCTGTTTTTATCCCGGTGGGTGGTGGCGGCCTGATTGCGGGTGTCGGTACGTTCATAAAATATTTGCGGCCAAATACGAAAATTATCGGCGTCGAGCCGGATGATGCTGCGTGCATGGCCGAAGCACTGAAAAAAAACCGTCGTGTGATACTCGATCGTGTAGGAATTTTCGCCGATGGCGTCGCCGTTCGCCAGGCGGGTCGAGAGACTTTTCGCCTGGCCAAAAAATGTGTCGATGAAATTATTACAGTGAGCACCGATGAAATCTGCGCAGCCATCAAGGACATTTTTGACGATACGCGTTCGATTGCCGAACCGGCGGGCGCACTCGCTGTTGCCGGGCTCAAGCGTTATGTTGAACGTGAAAAAATAACACACAAAACACTGGTGGCGATCAACAGTGGCGCCAACATGAATTTTGACCGTTTGCGTCATGTCTCAGAGCGTGCCGAGCTGGGTGAACAGCGCGAAGCATTGTTTGCAGTCACCATTCCCGAGCGCCCGGGCAGTTTTCGTGAGTTTTGCAAAACCATTGGTCGTCGTGGTATCACCGAGTTCAATTATCGATATTCAGATGTAACGGATGCGCAGGTGTTCGCCGGTGTGCAACTCAGCGATGGCGCAGCTGAAAAAGAGACGCTGATTAAAAACCTGCAAAACAGCGGTTACCCGGTGCTGGATATGACCGATAACGAAATGGCAAAAATACATGTGCGTCACCTGGTGGGCGGACGTTATGCCGGTCTGAGTGACGAGGCGCTCTATCGATTCGAGTTTCCGGAACGCCCCGGAGCACTGCTGGAATTTTTGACCAGCATAGGCAAACGCTGGAATATCAGCCTGTTTCACTACCGTAATCACGGTGCTGCTTACGGCCGGGTTCTGGTGGGATTGCAGATACCTGCTAAAGACCGTAAACAGTTGACCAGCTATCTCGACAAGCTGGCGTACCCGTACTGGGAAGAAACAGAAAATCCTGCGTACAAACTTTTCCTTGCAGGCTGAAACAGCTTTTATACCTGGCCGCGAAATACGCAATTACATTTTTTACTTTTTGCGTCCTTTGCGGCTGTGTTCCTGTTCGCTATTGCCTGGCAACAGGTGCTCTCAAACCAGCTTCAGGATATAGTTCCAGTGTTGCTCGCTCACCGGCATGATCGATAGCCGGTTGCCCTTGCGCAATAGCGGCATGTCCTTCAGAACTTTTTCATGTTGGCGCAACTCGTCGAGCGTGATAATGCGTTTGAATTTTTTCACAAAACCAACATCAACCATAAACCAGCGTGGATTGTCCGGGCTACTTTTGGGATCATAGTATTTTGCCTTGGGATCCAGCGCGGTGAGATCGGGATGTGATTCCCTGGCTACTTTCATGATGCCGACAATGCCAATTTGATCGGCATTAGAATGATAGAAAAATATCTGGTCGCCTTTTTTCATATCATCGCGCATCATGTTGCGCGCCTGGTAATTGCGAATGCCATCCCAGGGTTCGGTTTTAACTTTTTTTAAATCATCAATGCTGAAGGCATCGGGCTCAGACTTCATCAACCAGTAGTTCATTTAAATCCCGCGTGTTTTTATAAATTGATTTTTCGGTGGCGATACCATCAAGTGGTATATCCCAGGGGCGCACGTTCAGTTGTTCGGTTTTTTGCAGTTCATGGGCCAGGCCATAGAGTGCGGGCCTGAGCCAGTGCTGCCGGTGCTGACGATAAGACAGGCTGCGATCATAAAAGCCGCCACCCATGCCCGCGCGATTCCCGTTGCTGTCGAATGCTACCAGAGGTAACAGGATTAAATCGAGCTGGCGTGCGCTGCGCCACTCGCGCGGATGACAGTCGGGTTCCAGAATGCCAAACCGGTTGGCTTGCAATGGGCCGCCAGGCAGGTGGGGTGCAAAATACAGCCGATGTCCCAGCGGAGAAAGCACCGGTAGAAAAACCTGTTTGTGCATTAGCCAGGCGCGTTCGAGTATATAGCGTGCGCTGATCTCGCCATCGTTGGCAAGGTAGCCGGCGATCGTGTTGCTATTGGTAAAAAAACGACTGCGACAAAC
>JBATHJ010000124.1:0-3461 GCA_049666625.1 Gammaproteobacteria bacterium
CGCCAGGCCACGCGCAGCCTGCATACACATACACAACACTGGCACGAGAATGGAATTGCACGGGTGACGGGTGTCTACGGATAAATCAGTTACGCTCACTAAATACTGGTTCAGGCAGCGTGACATATTAATTCCAATCTATATCCAGTGCTGTTCGATTCTGAGCACACTGATATCATGTACTTCCAGCAAATGCTGTTCGACGAGCGCGAGCTGCTTTTGCAGGTAACGCCGGTCATTACTCACCATGGCAATCGAGAGCTGGGAACGCTGCCACTCATCGAGGTAACCGGTTTCTGCCACCGACGCATTAAACCGCGCGCGCAATTTTTCGACCAGGCTTTTAATGACCGAGCGTTTTTGCTTGAGCGACTGCGACTGCGGGATGTGAACATCCACCAGCATCAACAAACTATGGATGCTGCTGGTGGACATGCTCAGAGGTTGATAATCTGCAAACCAAGGTCGCCGACTTTATTTTGAGTTGCACCGCTGGTAATCACCGCGGTACTTGCCAGCTCAGGTTTCAGATACAGTTCGGTGACACGTTGCAAATCTTCCAGCTTGACGTCGAGCACTGCCTGCCGGTACGCCTGCAATATTTCGCGGCTTCGGCCGTGCAGCAGGTTGTGATATGCCTGGCGGGCTTCACCGGCTGGCGAACCGGGTTTATCCAGGCTGCCGATAACACCGAGTATGGCCTCTTCTACCAGGCGCCATTCGTGCGTGCCGTTTTGCACCCAGTCGACCGCGCGATCGAAATCATCCAGGGTTTCCTGCAGGCGCGGATCGCGGTAAGAATAAAAACGAAAAGCCGCATTGCTCGAATCATGCCCGGCACCGCCACCGTAGGCGCCGCCCTTTTCGCGGATCGCGGTGTGCAGAAATCCATTGCGCATAAAGCCGCCGAGCACAGACAATGCTGCTGCGTCTGGATGCGTCATCGGCACCGTGGCATAAGCTTTGGAGCAGAAGTTCACCTGGGTGTTGGTCAGCCACATCTGTTGCACCGTGGTGTTAATCGGCGCAAGTGAAAATGGTTCGCTGTCGGCCACGGCCTTATCTGACTGCCAGACAGATTCGAAATCGCGGGTCAGTGACTCCAGCTTGTCACCTTCCGCAGTCAACATGTAACGTCGCGGTGTTTGAATGATCCTGTTGTGCAGGCTGTTGAATTTTTCAGCCAGCTGTTCAAGCGCAGCGCTGTCGTTATTGGCGTCATCCAGTTGCTTGATGATGCGAATGCCTTCGAGTCCACCGAAACGGTTACTCAATGCCGCCACCGGGCTGAATCCGCTGGCAGCTGCGGTCATGGCGAGGGTATGGCCACTGCCGGTCACGCTACGTTCGCGGCGCGTGCGTTTTTGTGCAATCAGTTCGCGCAGGCGATCTAATTCATCAAACCGTGCATGGTGCAGGGTTTCATGCATCAGCTCGGCGAGTTTTAGATGATTGCGTTCCAGCGCCTTGCCGGAAAACAGCAGGTAACCGCTAATGTTCTGCACATCATTTGTCAGTGGACGGATACTGGAGCCGGCACTGACACCGCCGCTGACACTCGACTGCCATGCCTGCACATCAAGATAGGATTTATCCGCGCAACCCACTTCGGTTAGACATGCACTGTAATACGGCACCACGTCGAGTTCATCCGAACTCAATGGCGGCAGCTCCATCACCACTTCGTGATACACCAGGCCATTGGTTCCCTGCGCATACAGTGTGCCTGGACGCGATGCAATCTGGGCTTGCCTGGCTTCCGGCATGCTGATATCGGCAGGCACGTCTTCCAGCCCGACCTTGGGCAGAATTTCCGGATCGTCTTCCTGCTGCTGACGTTTTGCAAGTTCAGCTGCGCGCTGCACAATGGCATCGCGATCGGAATCGCTCAGCTGGCTGTTAATGCGTTGCAGGCGCTGCTTCTCTGCATTCTGCTTACGCTGGCTGAGCTCGGTGTCCGGGTGCATGGTGAGTAACACACGATGCTGGTTATCCAGCAGGTACTGGTGCACCAGCTGCTTGATAAACTCGGGATCCTTGATGTCTTCACGCAGCGACGCAATCACCGGGTCAAGGTTGAGCAATGCTGCCGGGTCGCTGCGATGGATCGCTGCAGTCAGGCCGCCCAGGATCAGCTGCAGACCGAAGGGGTAGCCGTCGCCACCGATTTCACGCTGGCTGAGTTCGAGCTGGTGCAGAACGGATTCCAGCTGTTCCTGCGGCACGCCATTGGTGGCAACATCATTGAGCACGTCGAGCACGAGTTTTTCGAACGCTTTCGCGTGTTCGGGTTCGCTGCCTTCAAGTCCGCACAAAAAACTCATTTCATAACTGGAATCTTCCAGCCCGCACAGCGGTGATGGCGCCATGCCGAGTTCGGTTTTTTCCAGTGCAAGACGCAAGGGCGACGAACTGTTATCGAGCAATACCTGCGACAACAGGTTGGCTTTCATCATTTCATCAAGCGAGGTGCACGGCCCCAGCAACCAGCCCAGCACATGGTGGGTTTTCTGCGAGGTGGTTTCATCGCCGGTGATATCGAATGCATAGGCTTCCTCCACCGCTACCGGTGCGAGGTATCGTTTCTCTTCTGATACCGCGATATGCACATCAAGTTTGTCAAAAGATGACAAGGCTTTGTCTTCAAACTTCGCCTGGTGTTCATACGCCGGAATATCGCCGAAGGTCATGAACACCGCATTGCTGGGATGATAATGGGTTTTATGAAAATCCCTCAGCTGCTGGTACGTCAGGTCAGGAATATCATCCGGCTCACCACCACTGTTGTAGTGATAGGTCGTTGTCGGGTACAGGTGCTTGCTCAGGGTTTGCCAGAGCACGCTCACCGGCGAACTCATCGCACCTTTCATTTCATTGAACACCACGCCCTTGTATTCGAGCTCGGTGTTTTTGTCATCCGGGGTTTTAAATTCGACGCGGTGGCCTTCCTGCATAAAATCAAGTTCATCCAGGCGGGTAAAAAACACCGCGTCGAGATACACGTCAATCAGGTTGTTAAAATCTTTTCGGTTCTGGCTGGCGAACGGGTACGCGGTCCAGTCGCTGCTGGTAAATGCATTCATGAAGGTATTCAATGAACGCCGGATCATCATGAAAAACGGATCGCGCACCGGGTAATGTTTGCTGCCACACAGGGCCGTGTGCTCGAGAATATGCGCCACCCCGGTGGAATCCATTGGCACCGTGCGAAAGGCAACGAGAAAAACATTCTCCGCGTTATCGGCATCGATGTGATAATGCAGCGCCCCGGTTTTGCGATGGCGGTAAGATTCAAGCGTGACATTGAGCGATTCAATCCGCTGAGTACCCTGCCATTCAAACGCCGGATGTACTTTGGCCGGCGCCTGTGTGGGAGCCTGGTTCACCTGGCTGGAAATTTCTGCGGCTTTAGTACTCATTGGTTCTGGATTCTCGTTGTAAAATTATTTGATAGCGTGCTT
>JBATHJ010000125.1:0-7760 GCA_049666625.1 Gammaproteobacteria bacterium
GCGCTGCGTACTGCCGCGGTTAAAGCGTCAGAGTTTTGGCTTGTCGGGGCGTGTTCCGCCAAAGTTTCGGCGATGGTGCGCATATCGCGGATCGGCACGCCTTCTTCCAGCATGTTCTGCAGCACCTTGAGCACCTTGCCCAGCGGCAGGACTTTTGGCACCAGGTCTTCAACCAGTTTTGGCGAGGTGCGTGCCAGCATATCCAGCAGCTGCTGTACTTCTTCATGGCCGAGCAGTTCATGTGCGTGAATATGTAACAGGTGGCTCAGATGGGTCGCCACCACCGTGCTGGTATCGACCACGGTGTAACCGAGCGTCTGTGCCTCGTCACGCATCGCGGGTTCAATCCACACCGCTTCCAGCCCGAAGGTGGGATCAGTGGTTTTGATGCCTTTCAGCGCGCCGAACACCTGGCCGGGGTTGATCGCCAGTTCACGGTCGGGATGGATCTCGCCTTCGCCCAGCGGTACGCCCATCAAGGTCAGGCGATAGGCCGTGGGCGAAAGATTCAGATTGTCACGAATGTGCACCGGTTGAATCAGGAAGCCGAGTTCCTGTGACAGTTTTCGACGCACGCCTTTGACACGCGACATCAACTGGCCACCCTGGTTTTTATCCACCAGCGGAATCAGGCGATAACCGATTTCAAGACCGATGACGTCGACCATGGGCACATCGTCCCAGTCGAGATCAGTTGACTTGGTGGGTGCTTCAGGGATTTCATCTTCTTCAACCGCACTCACCAGTTCGACTTCGCGGCGTTGTGCAATCAGGTAAGCCAGCGTTCCAAATACAACACCCAGGGTGAGGAACACCACGTTAGGCATTCCCGGAATCAAACCAAGTGCACCGACAATGCCAGCAGTAATCGCAATCGGGCGCGGCTTGTTGAACAGTTGTGAAATCACCTGCTCACCCATGTCACGCGCCGCCGAGGCGCGGGTGACAGCAATCGCAGCCGCGGTAGATAACACCAGCGAAGGAATCTGCGCGACCAGGCCATCACCAATGGTTAACAATGTGTAGTACTGCACCGCCTGGCCAGCTTCGAGGTCGTGCTGGATAATGCCAATGCCAAGACCAAATACAATATTGATAAACAGGATCAGGATAGCGGCGACTGCATCACCGCGAATAAATTTACTGGCACCGTCCATCGACCCGTAAAAATCCGCTTCGGCACCGATCTCCTGGCGCCGCTGGCGGGCATCGTCCTGGCTAATCAATCCGGAATTTAAATCCGCATCCACCGCCATCTGTTTGCCGGGTATGGCGTCGAGGGTAAAACGTGCGTTGACTTCAGAAATACGGCCGGCGCCCTTGGTGACCACCACGAAGTTAATAATGGTCAATACCGAGAACACCACCAGGCCGACGGCGTAATTTCCGCCGACCACAAATTCACCGAATGATTCGATGACATTACCCGCGGCGTTGGTACCGGTGTGGCCTTCGAGCAATACGATTCGGGTTGAAGCCACGTTTAATGCCAGCCGCAATAAAGTGGCGGCGAGCAGCACCGTGGGAAAGACATCAAAATCCAGCGGCCGCGTGGTGTAAATCACCACCAGCAATACCACCAGCGACAGCGCAATGTTGAAGGTAAAAAACATATCGAGCATCAACGGCGGCAATGGCAACACCATCATCGCCAGCATGGCGACCAGCAATAACGGTGTTCCCAGCCCGGCCAGTGCCAGCAGGCGCGGATTTGCGAAACTAATGGTGGTGTTCATTACAACATCCTCGAAAAATAATATTGATTACACGTCACTGGGCTTAAGCACATCGACCAGTTCATCCGGAATCGGTAAATCAGTCGGTTCATCCGGCAATAGATCACCCTGGTCGATGGCTGCGCGTAACTGGTATACATAAGAAAGAATGGTCGCGACCGCGATATACAGGCCCGCGGGAATTTCATGATCAATGTCGGTACTTGCATAGAGCGCACGCGCCAGCGGCGGCGCCGACACGATGGTGACATCATGTTCCGCAGCAACACTTCGAATTTGTGCGGCAATCAGATCGGCACCGCGGGCGACGACGACCGGTGCGCGCATAGCCATGGCGTCGTAGCGCAGGGCAACGGCAAAATGTGTCGGGTTGGTAATCACCACATCCGCGGTAGGCACAGCCTCCATCATGCGACGTTGCGACATTTCACGTTGCAATGTACGTATTCGGCTTTTAACTTCGGGACGGCCCTCGGTTTCCTTGGACTCATCACGAATTTCCTGCTTGGTCATTTTCAGCTGCTTGTTGTGCTGCCAGAGCTGGAACGGCGCATCGACTGCAGCTACCAGGATCAGCACACTACTGGAAGCGAGAAATGACCAGCCACATAGCGTGGCCACATGCGCCAGCGCCTGCTTGAGCGGCTCACCACTGATACCGAGGATTTCATCGATCAGTGACCATAAAATAATGCCGGAGATGACGCACACCAGCAAAAATTTTGCCAGCACTTTCACCAGCTCCATCAGGCCGCGCGCAGAAAACACCCGGCCCATGCCTTTGATGGGATCGAGCTTTTCCCATTTAAAACTGATTGCCTTGGTACTGAATGACCAGCCACCGAGGCCTAGCGGTGTCATGATGACTATCACCACCAGCAGCACAAATAACGGCGATATCAAAATCAGGCTCTGCAGGGCCGAGTCACCGAACAGTTCCATCATGGTCTGGCTGTCAATATCGCGCGCCTGTTTAATGCTAAGGCCAGAGCGCAGCAATTCACCCAGGCCATCGATCAGGTATTCACCCATCACCAGCAGGCCACCGGCAGCTGCCATCAACAGTGCCATGCTGTTGAGTTCTTTCGAGCGCGGGACCTGGCCTTTCTCGCGTGCTTCGCGTAAGCGTTTCGGGGTCGGTTGTTCGGTGCGCTCCTGGCCGCTGTCCTGTGCCATCTCAGACGCCACTCACCAGGGTCTGTATCAGCGCAAACGCCTTGACCAGTAAATCGGTTAAATGCTCGGTAATCGTCGGCAGGATCAAAATTATGAATGACATGCCGATGAGAATCATCACCGGGAAACCGACGGCAAAAATATTCAGCTGTGGCGCTGCACGCGCAGTCACACCAAAGGCCAGATTAACCAGCAGCAGGGCCGCAATTGCCGGCAATGCCAGTAACACGCCACCGGCAAACATGGTACTGCCCCATATCACCAGTTGCCACAAGCTGTCGAGTGAAGGCGCAAACAGGCCGACCGGCATTTGTTGAAAGCTGTTCGCCAGCACTTCGATTAAAACCAGGTGGCCGTTGAGCGCAAGGAACACCAGCGTTGCCATGATCAGAAATGCCTGGCTCACCACCGGTACCTGCACGCCGTTTTGCGGATCAACCATGGATGCAAACCCAAGCCCCATCGCCATCGCAATACTTTGCCCGGCAATAATGAACGCGGCAAAAACCATTTGCAGAATAAAACCCATGGCGACACCGATGACCACCTGGTAAATACTGATGAGCACGGCTTCGGCACTGATGAGATCAACCGCCGGTGGTGGCGGTATTACCGGCACCAGGATCCAGGCGATTATCATGGTCAACAATATGCGGATGCGTATCGGCACACTGCGCGCAGACAGGATCGGGGCGGCGGCAAACATTGCGCCAATGCGCATAAACGGCCACATTACACTGGCCAGCCATGCGCTCAGTTCTGCCCCGGTAAAATTCATCCGATCAGCTCCGGAATACTTTCAATCAGGTTGATACTGAAATCAGTCAGCAAACCCAGCATCCATGAGCCCGCCACCATTAATGCAAGCGCGAGCACGACCAGCTTGGGAATAAACGTCAGGGTCATTTCCTGGATCTGGGTCGCCGCCTGGATCATGCCGACCAGCAAACCAACCGCCAGCGCGGACAATAACAGCGGCGCTGCCAGCAAAGCGGTGACCGTGATTGCCTCACGGCCGACATCAAGTACCAGTTCGGGCGTCATACGTAAAAACTCGACGCCAGCGTGCCCATGATCAATGACCAGCCATCGATCAACACGAACAACATTAATTTGAATGGCAGCGAGATGATCATCGGTGACAACATCATCATGCCCATGGACATCAGTACACTGGCGACGACCAGGTCAATCACCAGGAACGGAATAAATATCAGGAAGCCGATCTGGAATGCAGTTTTAAGTTCACTGGTGACAAACGATGGCAGCAATAATGAAAAAGGCACTTTCTTGTCGGGGTCCAGTTTTCCATGGCCTGAAATATCGGCAAACATGGCGAGGTCGGTATCACGCGTCTGTTGCAGCATAAAACCATAAAACGGTTCAGAGACTTTTTCGAATGCCACTTCAGAACTGAGCTGTTCATCAAGATAGGGTTTCAGCCCGGTCTCGTAGGCGGTATTGAACACCGGCGCCATAATAAAAAACGTCAGAAACAGTGAAAGCCCCAGCAGAATCTGGTTTGAAGGCGTCTGCGCGGTCCCCAGCGCCTGGCGCAGAATTGAAAATACAATGATGATACGGGTAAATGACGTTGTCATGATAAGCGCAGCCGGCAACAGGCTGAGTGCAGTCATCATCGCCAGGATCTGGATGGTTACACTATAGGTTTCACCGCCGTTGGCCGAAGGCGTTACCGTAAATGCTGTCATCCCCTGCGCTGCCACAGCACTGAAAACAGGCAGTATTAGCAATGCTGCTGATAATAGTATTCGCATCATGAGGCTTTACCCTGTGACAGTATTGCGCCGAGTTTTTCCGCAAAACTTCCGCCGGGTGTAGAGACTGCGCGTGAAGCCACTGTTTCCACGGGCTCATCGAGTACGTGCAAGGTGTTAATGCTACCGGCAGCGACACCCAGTAGCAGCTGCTTATCACCCACCTGGACCAGCACGATACGTTCACGCGCACCCATGCTCATACCGCCCAGCATTTGCAATGCACCGTCAGAACTTGTTTGCAGGCGACCAAAGCGTTTGGCAAACCAGGCGAGTGCGACTATGCAGACAATAACGAACAGCAGGCCCACAACAAGTTGTGCCAGGTAACCTGCATTCATCGGATTATTCGTAATATTATTTTTTAGCACACCGGCTGCAGGCGTTGCATCTAGCACCGCGTCTTCAGCAGCCACCACGCTCGAGATGAGCATGAATATGCAAAATTTTAGCGAACGAACAAGCGCGCGAGGATTTAACATCAACAGTGCTTCCTTATTTCAGTTTGCGAATGCGTTCTGCAGGACTGATAACATCCGTCAGGCGGATACCGAATTTTTCATTCACTACCACAACTTCGCCGTGCGCAATTAGCACACCGTTAATCAGTACATCCATCGGTTCACCTGCCAGCCGGTCGAGTTCGACAACCGAGCCCTGGTTGAGCTGCAGCAGGTTGTTAATCGGGATTTCTGTACGGCCGATTTCCATTGAAAGCGTTACCGGTATATCGAGGATCACGTCAAGATTGGGTTCACCCGCGCCATAACCGGCGTCATCGGTCGAAAGATCCATAAATCGTGCCCGCTCATAATCGGTCTTGCCTGCTTCGGCTCCTTTATCATCAGCTGCTTCAGCGGTAGCATTTTGCGCAGCCATGGCCGCTTTTTGTGCCTCGTCCTGACCACTCGCGGGATCATTGCCTGTGGATTCTTGTTCACTCATCTTGCATTTCCTCGTTTATTTTGTCGCTTGTTTAATATTCAGTTTCAATCGTGTGAATAATCAGGTCGCGGTATTGATTCAACATAACTTATGGCGTTTTTACCGTTTGATATGCCCAGCGCGCCCCTGAAAATCGGAATTTTTGCTGCACGCACGGTGACCAGTTCCGGTAATTTCACCGGGATCACATCACCTGGATTGAGGTTGAGAATTTCGCCCAGTGAAAGCTGCGTGTGGCCCATGAAACTGTCTAGTTTTACGGTCGCCGATTTCATCTCGTCTGTTAATGCACGGCGCCAGCGAGGATCGACAACTTCCTCTGTCGCCGGTGCGCCTGTTTCGAGTAATTCGCGAATCGGATCGTACATGGATAATGGAATGACCAGCTGGAACTCTCCACCACCGCCACCCAGTTCAATTTTAAAACTGGTAATAATGACAACTTCTGTTGGATTGATAACATTGACAAACTGTGGATTTGTCTCGGAACCGATATACCCATATTCAAGTTTGACTACCGGCTCCCATGCTTTCTGCAAATCAGCAAATGAAATTTTCATCAACAACTGGATGATGCGCATTTCTGTTGGTGTGAAATCACGGCCTTCACTACTGCCCTGGTAGCGACCGTCACCCCCGAAATAATTATCGACCGTGGTAAATACCAGCTGTGGATCAATCACAAACAGGCCGGTACCGCGCAAGGGCTTAACACTGATCTTATTGATGTTCGCCGGTTTGTTTATTGTTTTCACGTATTCAGAAAAATTCTGCATCGATACACCGACCAGGCTTATTTCCGCGGTGCGGCGTAGCATGTTAAACAGGCTGCTATGCATATTGCGAATGAAACGATCATTCACCATATCGAGTGCCGGCATGCGACCACTGACACCCATGTCACGACTCAACAGATCATACGGCGTGACTTCAGCATCCATCAATGCATCTGGCGTGGTATCAACAGCACCGCTATCAACACCGTGCAACAGCGTATCAATTTCGTCCTGTGTTAAATTTTCGTTCAAAGCATCGATTCCTACTGGATAACAAAAGATTCAAAATACGCTGCCTCAACCCCGGAGGTTGCATCCAGTGTCTCCAGGGTGGCATTAATGTTGTCTGTAATGTCTACCAGTAACTTTTCCTTGCCTTCGCGCGTACTGACAACATCATATTCCTGGCTACCTATCAGCATCAGCAGGTTGCTGCGGATGGCCGGCATGTGCATTTCGATGTCTTTTGTAACCGCGTTGTCGCGGGTCATTATTTGCAGGGCAAACTGCATGAAACGTGCCTTGCGCTGGTCGTGAAAACTGACGACAAATTTTGGGTCCAGCGCGGTATACACTACCGGTCCTGTCGCCACTGCGTTCTCTTCAGCTGCGTCTTCATCTGGCTCTTCGCCTTCTTCGGCGCCAGCAGCAGCCGTCTCGTCAGCCGTATCACCGAGCAAAAACATGGTGCCGCCCACCAGGCCACCGCCGAGCAGCACCGACAGCACCACGGAGATAATGATTATTTTCAACGATGAAGAACCGCCCTTTTTTTCTTCAGTTTCCTGCTCGTCATTGATATCTTCTTTGGCCATGTTTCTCTGTCCTGTTTAATTTTGATATTTTCAGCGCAGGGCTGATTGATGCTCGATAGCTGGATAAGAGCAATTCCCGTGCCAACGGAAACGGCAATAGAATATTCTATTTATTCAATGGGTTATGAGACATGATTTATGACGCGCTGGAATTTTGGCGACACCTTTCAAGGCCGCGACAGAAAGCTGTCTATATATAAGGAGTGATCAGGACGGGGGCTGTGCCATTATTTCGGCGTTGGGGAAAAATTAAATATCCACAGATGAACGCAGATGAACACGGATAGAAACTAATACTTTGTTTTTATCTGTGCGCCTGCGGCGCACATACATTCACACGAGTATGCTTTTATCTGTGTTCATCTGCGTTCATCTGTGGACGAATTATATTTTCCGGGTGGAAATTTAAATGTAGTAGTCGATCATTGAGCTTGCATTGCGCGCCTGGCGGGTATCTGTGTCGGGCTGGGGTGAGCCATCCTCGGTTACATGACTGCTGCCCATGCGCATGTTATTTATACCCTCTTCGCGCAA
>JBATHJ010000126.1:0-3605 GCA_049666625.1 Gammaproteobacteria bacterium
TTCGGTTACTGCTCTGTGGTTGTATCTGAAGGTGTGCACTGGCCTGATGGCAAGTTCCTCGCCGAAACCGGCCTCAAGGATGCCTTCGGTCACAGCCAGCTGGGCGGTGCCGCACCGGTGGTCGCCAACATGATTCAGGATGGCCTGGGGTATAAATACCACTGGGGCGTGGCGGATTACATGCAACGCGCAGCGCGTCATATTGCGTCCAAAACCGATGTCGACCAGGCCTATGCCACCGGCAAGGCCGCCGTCGAGTACGCCATCAAGGGCCACAACTCGGTGATGCCTGCGATCAAACGCGTCAGCAACAAGCCTTACAAATGGAAAATTGAAATGGCGCCGCTGAGCAAGATTGCCAATGTTGAAAAAATGATGCCGGCCAATTTCATTTCGAAAGACGGCTTCAGCATCACCCCCAAATGCCGTGAGTACCTGGCACCGCTGATGAAGGGCGAAGACTATCCGCCTTACAAAGACGGCCTGCCTAAATACGTCACGCTGAAGAAAGTTGCCGTGGCAAAGAAGCTGCCGCCGTTTACGCTGTAAGCCTGCGTGACACTCGATTAAGCTCACGGACCCCTTGCCATGCATGTCCAGCCGTGGAACGGTGTCAACCGTAACGCTGCATGCATGGTACTGGGTGAAGTGATGCGTGACTTCGGTCAAGGCGCTGTCGATGAATTAATCCGACAATACGGCCTCGAGGAAAAGCGGGAAATTAAACCCGGCACGCAGTTTGAAAGTACTTTTAAGAAGTGGCTGTAACTACCTGATTTATATCGGAGATCAAACATGAAGTTAATTCTATTAGGCGGCCCGGGTGCCGGCAAAGGAACACAGGCAGGATTCATCAAGGACAAGTTTGGCATACCGCAGATATCCACCGGTGACATGCTGCGTGCCCACGTCAAGGCCGGCAGCGAACTCGGCAAGGCTGCGAAAAAAATCATGGATGAAGGCGGCCTGGTATCGGATGACATCATCATGGGCATGATCAAGGAACGCATCAAACAGGACGATTGCAAACAGGGATATTTGTTCGATGGTTTTCCACGCACCCTGCCGCAGGCAGATGCATTGAAAGCTGCCGGCATCGCGGTAGACGCGGTGGTCGAAATCGACGTCGATGATGCCGAGATTATCAAGCGCATGTCAGGACGACGTGTACATCTGAACTCCGGGCGCACTTACCATGTCATGTTCAACCCGCCAAAGGTTGAAGGCAAGGATGATGAAACCGGCGAAGATCTGATCCAGCGTGATGACGATAAAGAGGCCACGGTCAAGAAACGTCTCGATATCTATCATGAACAAACCGAACCGTTGATTGAGTACTACTCGAAGTGGGCCGCAGGCAAACAGGCCGGCGCACCCGCGTATCACAAAATCGCCGGTGTTGGCAGCGTGGAAAATATCCGCGATGCAATATTCAAAGCATTATCATAAGTGAATAAAACCTGATCAGGCCCTGCTTATACAGGGCTTGTTTGTTTCTACTGACTCAATAGTGAGATTGAAAAATGTCTATCGAACTTATATTTGCATTAGTCTGCGCACTGGTCGGCATCGGCTACGGCGTGGTGTCTATTTTCAGCATTCTCAATAAAGATCCTGGCAATGAAGACATGGTGCGCATCCAGGGCGCAATCCAGGAAGGCGCAAGCGCTTACCTGAAACGCCAGTACACCACGATCGCGATTGTCGGCGTGGTGATCTATTTCGCCATCATGTTTTATCTCAATACGCTAACTGCGATGGGATTTGCAATTGGCGCCATTTTCTCCGGCCTCGCCGGCTTCATCGGCATGCATGTCTCGGTACGCGCTAATGCACGTACCGCGCAGGCGGCTAACGATGGCATGAACGCCGCTTTCCAGATCGCCTTCCGCGGCGGCGCCATCACCGGCATGCTGGTCGTCGGCCTGGGCCTGCTGGGTGTGGCCGGCTATTACGCCTTCCTGGTGAATACGGGCGCGGAAGATCCCTTGCACGCACTGATCGGCATGGCCTTCGGTGGTTCGCTGATTTCAATCTTTGCACGACTCGGTGGCGGTATTTTCACCAAGGGCGCTGACGTTGGCGCCGACATCGTCGGCAAGGTAGAAGCCGGTATCCCTGAAGATGACCCACGCAATCCCGCGGTGATTGCCGATAACGTCGGCGACAATGTCGGTGACTGCGCCGGTATGGCCGCTGACCTGTTCGAAACCTACGCGGTCACCATCATTGCAACCATGTTGCTCGGTGGCCTGCTGATACAGGGCGACACCACTAATGCGATCCTCTACCCGCTGGTTCTGGGCGGCGCATCGATTATCGCGTCGATCATCGGCACCTTCTTTGTCGTGGTGAAAGACGGCAAAAAAATCATGAACGCGCTTTACCGCGGGGTGATTGTTTCCGGTGTGCTGTCCGCGATTGCATTCTATCCAATCACAACTTACATGCTCGGCGACGGCGTGATGATCGATGGCATGAACATCGCCTCGATGAACATTTTCTACAGCTCGCTTATAGGCCTGGCACTGACTGCAGCCATGGTAATCATTACCGAGTACTACACCGCGACTGAATACAGCCCGGTACGCAGAATTGCAGAAGCTTCAACCACCGGTGACGGCACCAATGTCATCGCCGGCCTGGGTCTGTCGATGAAAGCGACTGCATTACCTGTGCTTGCGGTGTGCGCCTCGATCTGGGGCGCGCATCAGCTGGCAGGCCTGTTTGGTATCGCGATTGCCGCCACTGCCATGCTGTCGATGGCCGGCATGATCGTCGCGCTCGACGCCTACGGTCCGATCACCGACAACGCTGGCGGTATTGCCGAAATGGCCGAACTGCCTGAAGCGATTCGCAACATCACCGACC
Organism: Gammaproteobacteria bacterium; assembly: GCA_049666625.1. Taxonomy (GTDB): domain Bacteria; phylum Pseudomonadota; class Gammaproteobacteria; order SZUA-229; family SZUA-229; genus JASBSR01. Next base: position 2,872 of record JBATHJ010000126.1, read on the forward strand.
CGCTCGACGCCGTCGGTAACACCACCAAGGCAGTGACCAAGGGTTATGCTATCGGCTCCGCCGGTCTGGCCACGCTGGTATTGTTTGCCGACTACACCCACAACCTCGGTGGTGATGTTGTTTTCAAGCTGTCTGATTACCGCGTGATTATCGGCCTGTTCCTCGGCGGCCTGATACCCTACCTGTTCGCGTCCATGGCGATGGAAGCCGTGGGCCGTGCGGCCGGCGGTATTGTCAACGAAGTGCGTCGCCAGTTCCGCGAAATGCCGGGCATTATGGACAAAACCCAGAAGCCGGATTATTCAAGTGCGGTAGACATGCTCACCCGCGCTGCGATCAAGGAAATGATCATCCCGTCATTACTGCCCATCGCTGCACCGATTGCAGTTGGCCTGTTGCTGGGTAAGGAAGCTCTCGGCGGCCTGCTGATTGGTACCATTATCACCGGCCTGTTCCTGGCTATTTCCATGACCACCGGCGGCGGCGCCTGGGACAATGCCAAGAAATATATCGAAGACGGTAATTTCGGCGGCAAAGGTTCTGACGCGCACAAAGCGGCCGTCACCGGTGACACTGTTGGCGACCCCTACAAGGACACCGCGGGCCCGGCGATCAATCCGCTGATCAAGATTATCAATATCGTCGCTCTTATGATGGTGCCGATGCTGTAATCATCGCCAGCACCTGAAAAAAGCCCCGCGCTGCGGGGCTTTTTTATGTATGGATTTATGTAC
>JBATHJ010000127.1:0-1524 GCA_049666625.1 Gammaproteobacteria bacterium
AATCATCCGCTGGACTGCCCGATATGTGACCAGGGCGGCGAGTGTGAATTGCAGGACGTTGCCATGGGCTATGGCAATGACGTGTCGCGTTACGTGGAAGGCAAGCGCGTAGTACTCGATAAAAGTATCGGCCCGTTAATTTCGACCGAACTCACGCGCTGCATACATTGCACACGTTGCGTTCGCTTTGGCGAGGAAATCGCCGGCATTCGCGAACTGGGCATGACCAGTCGCGGTGAAAACGCCCGCATCGCTACTTATATCAAGGACGCCGTGACTTCGGAAATGTCCGGCAACGTGATTGATCTTTGCCCGGTGGGCGCGCTGACGGCCAAACCATCGCGCTACGCTGCACGCGCCTGGGAAATGACGCAGCATGCATCGGTCGCGCCGCACGATTGCGTGGGTTCGAATATATTTGTGCACACCCTGCGTGACGAAGTCATCCGTGTCGTACCGCGCGATAACGAGGCCATCAACGAAGCCTGGATTTCAGACCGTGACCGTTTTAGTTATGAAGCGATAGACAGTGAGCAGCGCCTGCAGGCGCCGATGCTTAAAGTCGACGGTGAGTGGCGTGAAACCGACTGGGATACTGCGCTGCGTTTTGTCGCAGACAGCCTCAGGCATGTAATAGAAGAGCACGGCGCGGAAAAAATACTTGCCCTGGTGTCACCCGCTTCAACCACGGAAGAGCTTTACCTGGCGCAGAAAATCATGCGTGCGCTTGGCAGCGGGAATATAGACCACCGCCTGCGCCAGGCTGATTTCAGTGGCCAGGCGTCTGCACCGGTAATGCCATGGCTGGGCCAGAATATCGAAGATTTAAGTTCGCTGGATGCTGCGCTGTTAATCGCATCGAACGTGCGCAAGGAGCAGCCGATTATTGCGCATCGCCTGCGCCAGGCAGCGGTGAAAAACAATGCAAAAATCCATTTGTTAAATACCCGCAGTTACGAACATCATTTTCCGCTGGCGAGTAATACTGCGGTTGCACAGCAATACCTTGCGCGCCATCTCGCGGGCATCGCCAAAGCCGCGTATGCAGCAGCAAAAACAGACGTACCGCCGCAACTGGCAAACTATGTTGAATCCGCTATCAGCGATAAATTGTATAAGGACATTGTTAAGCAGTTGCAGCAGGCTGATAACAGCAGCGTGTTGCTGGGTGAGCAGGCAGCAATGCACCCTGACTTTTCCGTGCTGTGTGCACTGGCGTCTGCGATTGCCGAACTGACGGGCAGTCGTTTTGGTTATCTCAGCCAGGGCGCGAACGCTGCGGGTGCCTGGCTGGCCGGTGCGCTGCCGCATCGCGGGCCGGCGGGCGATGCAGATGCGCTCAAAGGTGAGCATGTCGGTCATGTTGGTGCGCTGAATGCGGCTGCAACACTACTGCTGAATATTGAGCCTGATCTCGACATTGCTAATGCGCATGCGCTGATCAATTCATTGCAACAAAATGACCTGGTGGTTGCGATCACGGCGTTTACCTCGAATGCATTGTATGCCACCGCAGATGTATTG